>CAJGCH010000006.1 GCA_904501845.1 uncultured Bacillaceae bacterium
ACCATTGCAGAAATAAAGGGGAAGCTGAGCACAATAAAGGATTTGGAGGATCCGTTTGTGATTGAATGCCGGAATGACAGCCGTAAAGGCATCCAAATGGCCCTTCAAAGCCTTGAGAGGGCGATTGAGAAGGAAAGGGTGCAAAGAGAACATTTTGAGTCTATCTGCGCCTATGAGAGAAATTTGAGGCGGGAGGGATACCGATTCATCGCAGGGGTGGATGAGGCCGGGCGCGGCCCGCTCGCAGGTCCTGTTGTAGCTGCAGCTGTTATCCTGCCGGAGGACTTTTATTTGCCGGGCCTAAACGACTCTAAGCAGCTCTCGGCACAGCGCAGGGAGGAATACTTTCAATACATCAATGAACATGCGGTCGCTGTTTCTACCGGTATTGTCCATAGTGCAGAAATTGATGAAATTAATATATATGAAGCTGCAAAGAAAGCGATGCTTGAGGCTATCAGCCATTTAGACGTGTTCCCTGATTATTGTCTAATCGATGCGATGGAAGTTCCGCTTCCCATTGAACAGCTGTCCTTAATTAAAGGGGATGCAAAATCAGTCTCCATTGCGGCTGCCTCTGTCATTGCTAAAGAAACAAGGGACAGATTGATGACGGAATATGGTGCCAAGCATCCTCAATACGGATTTGAGCAGCATATGGGGTACGGGACGAAAAGTCATCTTGAAGCCATTGAAAGGTTTGGGCCGACAGAATGGCACAGGATGACATTTGCGCCCCTAAAGCATTTCAAATAAGGCAGAGTGGCTAAGAGACCAAGCCTGATGAAACCTAGCATTATTGACCAGAGAATGTTCAAGAAGGCAGATAGGAGTTAGTTTAACCTATCTGCCTTTTTGCTGTTTCTGATACAGAAATATATTTTTAATATAGTAAATTCTATGATAATAGACAGGACAGGGTTTGTGCATAGGAAGGCATAATCCCCTCTATATTTGGCTGCCATTTAAAGTCCGCTATTCCGAAGTTAGACTAACTATAAACCGGCATGCATAGAAGAGTATCCATATTGAATCAAGCAGGAATGGCCTTTTTCCTGGTCGCTGCTGATTATTAGTAGTGATCATGCAGCTAGCTAAACGCCTGCGGAATTTTCGGGTAAAAACTGAATAGATGCATAGTGGAAAAAGGGATTTAACTTTATTGGTATAATATTTTTGGTAAGTGGGGAGACCGCACGGCATGGCTGGCAGAATAACAGACTTCATTAAAAGGTGAAAAACGAAGAATAAGCGGTAATGATGCAGGTGATATTCCATTAATTACCGCATTATGTCTAAATTTCCTCTTAAATATTGGACTTTAAATACTAGATTTAATACAATGAGAAAGCAGTATATTCTTTATAGTTTGAAAGTTTGATAGGGGGATAAACAATGAATATCCATGAGTATCAAGGGAAAGAAATCCTCAGACAATACGGGGTTAAGGTTCCTAACGGAAAGGTTGCCTTTTCGGTAGATGAAGCTGTTCAAGCGGCAAATGAGCTAGGCACAGCTGTAACCGTTGTAAAAGCCCAAATCCATGCTGGCGGAAGAGGAAAAGCAGGCGGGGTAAAAGTTGCTAAATCACTTGATGAGGTTCGTACATATGCGGATGAGATTCTCGGTAAAGTGCTTGTCACGCATCAAACAGGACCTGATGGTAAGGAAGTTAAACGCTTGCTTATCGAAGAGGGCTGTGACATTAAGAAAGAATATTATGTCGGACTTGTCTTGGACCGTGCTACTTCAAGAGTCGTCTTAATGGCATCTGAAGAAGGCGGAACAGAAATTGAAGAAGTAGCCGCAGAAACACCTGAGAAGATTTTTAAAGAAGTTATCGATCCGGTGATTGGATTGACAGCTTTCCAAGCTAGAAGAATTGCGTTCAATATTAATATACCAAAAGAACTGGTTAACAAAACGGTTAAATTCATGACTAGCTTATATAATGCCTTCGTTGAAAAGGATTGCTCCATTGCGGAAATCAACCCGTTAGTCGTGACTGGAGACGGAGAAGTCATGGCGCTGGATGCGAAATTGAATTTTGATGAGAATGCCCTATATCGCCATAAGGATATTCTTGAATACCGTGACCTCGATGAAGAGGATCCAAAAGAAATCGAAGCTTCCAAGTATGACTTGAGCTATATTTCGCTTGATGGAAACATTGGCTGCATGGTAAATGGAGCCGGTCTTGCTATGTCTACAATGGACATCATTAACCATTACGGCGGAAGCCCGGCTAACTTCCTTGATGTTGGGGGCGGCGCGACTGCTGAGAAGGTAACTGAAGCGTTTAAGATAATCCTTTCTGACAAAAACGTTAAAGGAATCTTCGTGAACATCTTCGGCGGAATCATGAAATGTGATGTTATCGCGGAAGGTGTAGTAGAAGCGGCGAAGCAGGTCAGCCTCGATGTTCCGCTGGTTGTCCGATTGGAAGGAACGAATGTTGATCTCGGTAAGAAAATCCTCGAGGAATCCGGTATCAATATTACGGCTGCGGAATCAATGGCTGATGGTGCACAAAAAATCGTTTCGTTAATAGGTTAAGACTGGAGGATAAGAAAATGAGCGTATTCGTTAATAAAGATACAAAAGTTATAGTGCAAGGGATCACTGGCTCAACAGCACGTTTTCATACGAAACAAATGCTAGAGTATGGAACGAAAATTGTTGGCGGCGTAACTCCTGGTAAAGGCGGGACGGAAGCGGAAGGAGTGCCTGTCTATAATACGGTCATTGAGGCAAAAGAAGCAACAGGCGCCAATGCGTCTGTTATCTATGTGCCGGCACCGTTTGCGGCTGATTCCATTCTTGAAGCGGTTGATGCTGAGCTTGATTTAGTCATTTGTATTACGGAGCATATTCCGGTATTGGATATGGTTAAAGTTAAGCGTTATATGGAAGGCAAAAAAACAAGATTAATTGGGCCTAACTGCCCGGGTGTCATCACGCCTGAAGAATGCAAGATTGGCATTATGCCTGGCTATATCCACAAAAAAGGGCATATCGGCGTAGTGTCAAGATCCGGAACTTTGACGTATGAGGCAGTCCACCAGCTTAGCCAAGCAGGATTTGGCCAATCTTCAGCAGTAGGTATCGGCGGAGACCCTGTGAACGGTACAGACTTCATTGATGTATTGAAGGCGTTTAATGAAGATCCTGAGACTTACGCGGTCATCATGATTGGTGAAATTGGCGGAACGGCAGAAGAAGAAGCGGCACAATGGGTCAAAGAAAATATGACGAAACCAGTCACAGGCTTCATTGGCGGCAGAACAGCACCTCCAGGGAAAAGAATGGGCCATGCCGGCGCCATTATCTCTGGCGGAAAAGGAACAGCTGATGAGAAGATCCGCATCATGAATGAGTGCGGAATCAAAGTGGCTGAGACTCCTGCCGTTATGGGTGAAACGATGCTTCAGGTCTTGAAAGAAAAAGGCCTATATGATAAATGTAAAACACATTAATGGCTGATTATCAGGTGTTCTCCATCGCGAGGGCACCTTTCCTTTATAATAATGGCATTGGCAATATACAAATAAACTAGAGTAAAGGAGAGATTTAATGGATGAATGGAAAGACCGGCTGGTGCATCTCGACCATTGCCGAGGCATGACCTGGAAGGGCATGTACCGAATATTGAAGGATGACCCCGAATTGCTCAGAATTTACTCCAGGCCGATGGAATACTGGAAAAAGGTCCTCACGCTTGAATCTTCGAAAATGCAACTCTTCTTAAAAGATCTCCATGATCCGAAGCTGCGCCAACTAACCTCTTTTTATCAGCAGGATAAAATCTTCTGCCTATCTTTTCTCGATAAGGAATATCCGATAACCCTTACTAATATTTATCAACAACCATGGGTTTTATATGCGAAAGGAAACATCAAATTACTGACACATCAGCGTATTTTAGCTGTTATAGGAACTCGAATGCCAACTGAATATGGGAATGACGTATTAAAGGTGATGGTTCCAGATCTTGTTGCCGCAGGGATTAGTATTGTAAGCGGCTTAGCCAAAGGGATTGATTCGCTGGCCCACAAATTCACGCTGGCAAACGGCGGTGACTGTATCGCGGTAATCGGCGGAGGGCTCTATCATATATATCCTCGGGAAAACACCCCTTTAGCTCATATGATTATGCATAATGGCCTCATCCTTTCAGAATATCCGCCGATAGTAAGACCTAAGCCATGGCATTTTCCGATGAGGAATCGGCTGATCAGTGGTTTATCTAGAGCCATTCTAGTGGTAGAAAGTAAGCAAAAAAGCGGAACATTTATAACGGTAGAGCGCGGTCTCGAGCAGGGCAAGGATATTTATGCCGTTCCGGGCAACATCTTCTCAGAACCTTCCTCAGGAACAAACGCCTGGATCAAGGAGGGCGCAAAGCTTGTTACCCACGCTTCTGATATCATTTCAGAGTGGGAGTAAACAGCAGGAAAAACACTGGAAATGAAAATGACAAAAAAGTTATTTAAGACTTTTAAGGTTGCAAAAAAAGTATTTCTGTTATACATTGTGCTTCAGACAAGGTTTTTTTTGACAGCTGAATCGTTAAATGCAAAATGACAGATTGTTTAGAATTGAAATAAAACAATGATTGACAGATATGAAATGAAACCTGCATAATCATACATGCATGATTATAGAGAATAGAGAACCTCTTAAGGAGGAAAATAATGGCGGATTATTTAGTGATTGTGGAGTCGCCTGCAAAAGCGAAAACCATAGAAAAATACTTAGGAAAAAAATATAAAGTGAAAGCATCCATGGGCCATGTCCGGGATTTGCCGAAAAGCCAAACAGGTGTGGATGTTCAACATAATTACGAACCGAAATACATCACCATACGCGGTAAGGGTGACGTTTTGAAAGAGTTAAAGACTGCTGCGAAAAAAGCGAAGAAAGTCTATCTCGCAGCCGACCCTGATCGTGAAGGAGAAGCCATTGCTTGGCATTTGGCTCATAGCCTTGGGGTTGATATCAATTCGGATTGCCGTGTTGTGTTTAATGAAATCACAAAGGATGCTATCAAGGAATCCTTTAAACATCCTCGTCCAATCAAGATGAATCTTGTCGATGCCCAGCAGGCTAGACGGATTCTTGACAGATTGGTCGGATATAATATCAGTCCTTTATTATGGAAGAAAGTAAAAAAAGGATTAAGTGCCGGCCGGGTTCAATCCATTGCGGTGAGATTAATCATCGACCGTGAGAAGGAAATCAAAAGGTTTGAACCGGAAGAATACTGGTCCATTAACGGAGCATTCCTGAAAGGGAATAAAGAGTTTGAAGCAAACTTCCATTCTTTCAATAAGGAGAAGGTGCAGCTTTCAAACGAAGAGGACGTAAAAGGTATCCTTGCAAAGATCAAGGGGAATGAATTCACCGTCCAAAAGGTGACGAAAAAGGAACGAAGACGTAATCCTGCACCGCCGTTCACCACCTCATCCCTTCAACAGGAAGCAGCCCGCAAATTAAACTTCCGTGCAAAGAAAACAATGATGATTGCTCAGCAGCTGTATGAAGGTATTGAAATCGGCAAAGAAGGAACTGTCGGGCTAATCACCTACATGCGTACAGACTCGACGAGAATCTCTGAAACAGCTCAAACGGAAGCCCGAGGCTGGATAGGGTCTCAATATGGGGAAGAATACCATTCTGAAGCCCCGCGTAAAGACAAGCAAAGCAGCGGCGCACAGGACGCCCATGAAGCAGTTCGTCCAACGAGCGTTCTAAGAGAGCCGTCATCCATCAAAGATTTCCTCTCCCGAGATCAATATCGCTTATATAAACTTATCTGGGAACGTTTCCTGGCAAGCCAGATGGCGCCTGCAGTCATGGATACAATGGCTGTGGATTTAGCAGCAGAGGGAGTTCTTTTCCGTGCCAATGGATCTAAAGTGAAATTCCCTGGTTTCATGAAGGTATATGTCGAAGGTTCTGATGACCAGACTGAGGAGAAAGAGAACCTGCTGCCAGAACTTAGTGAGGGGGATATCGTTTATTCCAAAGATATCGTTCCGAATCAGCATTTCACCCAGCCGCCTCCGCGCTATACAGAGGCTAGGCTTGTCAAGACACTGGAAGAACTGGGCATCGGCCGTCCTTCCACCTATGCTCCGACGCTTGATACGATTCAAAAGCGGGGATATGTGGCACTTGATAATAAACGGTTCATTCCGACTGAATTAGGGGAAATTGTGAACGACATTATGATGGAGTTCTTCCCGGATATTCTCGATGTTGAATTCACGGCCAAGATGGAAAGTGATCTTGACCATATTGAAGATGGAGAAGTGGAATGGGTCAATATTATTGACCAATTCTACCAAGGCTTTGAGAAAGATTTGGAGAAGGCCGAGGTAGAAATGGAAAAGGTTGAAATAAAGGATGAGCCAACTGGGGAAATGTGTGAAGAATGCGGCTCTGCGATGGTCTATAAGATGGGCCGTTACGGCAAGTTTATGGCATGCAGCAATTTCCCTGACTGCCGGAACACAAAGCCGATTGTCAAAGAGATAGGCGTTAAATGCCAGAAGTGCAATGAGGGCAATATCGTTGAGAGAAAAAGCAAGAAACGCCGCATTTTCTATGGCTGTGACCGTTATCCGACCTGTGATTTTGTCTCATGGGATAAACCGCTGCAGCGGCCTTGCCCTAAATGCGATGGACCGCTTGTTGAGAAAAAGCTTAAAAAAGGCGTACAGGTACAGTGCACAAATTGCAGCTATAAAGAAGAAACACAGGCGTAAAGAAGGAAGGGCAGGAGCTCTTCCTTCTCTTATTTTGCGAAAGATAAGAGCGCAGGATGAAACTTTTTCCTTTGGAATCCGTAGTAATATGTTATATAGTATTGCTTGCATATTGCTGCTATTCTGTAAAATAATAGTATGATGTAATAAATTATAATCGTATTCTACATAGTACGACTTCGTGGAGGTTTATAGATGAAAAAAAGTGTTACAGTAGTTGGCGCAGGGCTCGCTGGAAGTGAAGCGGCTTGGCAAATCGCACAAAGAGGAATCCATGTGGATTTATATGAAATGAGACCGGTGAAGCAGACACCTGCCCACCATACGGATAAATTCGCTGAATTGGTATGCAGCAATTCCTTGCGTGCCAACACATTGACAAACGCAGTTGGTGTTCTAAAGGAAGA
The DNA here is from genome assembly GCA_904501845.1 of uncultured Bacillaceae bacterium. GTDB lineage: Bacteria > Bacillota > Bacilli > Bacillales > Pradoshiaceae > Pradoshia. Next base: position 7,178 of record CAJGCH010000006.1, read on the forward strand.
AATGCGCCATCTGAATTCCTTGATCATTGATTCCGCCGACAATAGTTCTGTACCAGCGGGAGGAGCCTTAGCTGTTGACAGACATGAGTTTGCGGGAAGGGTGACAGAAACACTCAAAAATCACCCGAATATCACCATCCACACGGAGGAATTAACGGAAATTCCAACTGAAGGGATCACCATTATTGCCACAGGCCCGCTAACGAGTGAAGCACTTTCGAAAGAGATCAGCAAGCTGACAGGAGAAGATTATTTTTATTTCTATGATGCTGCTGCTCCAATTATCGAAAAAGACAGCATAGACATGAATAAGGTGTATCTGAAATCACGTTATGATAAAGGGGAAGCGGCTTACCTGAATTGCCCGATGACCGAAGAGGAATTCAATACCTTTTATGAAGCTTTAATCAGTGCGGAAACCGTTCCATTGAAGGAGTTTGAAAAAGAAATCTTCTTCGAGGGCTGCATGCCGATTGAAGTTATGGCAAGCAGAGGAAAGAAAACGATGCTATTCGGTCCGATGAAGCCAGTTGGGCTTGAAGACCCTAAGACAGGAAAGAGACCATATGCAGTTGTGCAATTGAGACAGGACGACGCTGCGGGTACTTTATATAATATTGTCGGCTTCCAAACTCATTTGAAATGGGGTCCGCAAAAGGAAGTAATCCGTTTGATTCCTGGCTTGGAGAATGCCGAGATTGTTCGCTACGGAGTTATGCACCGCAATACGTTTATTAACTCTCCAAAGGTCTTGAAGAACACATACCAGCTGAGAAGCAGGGAGAACCTTTTCTTTGCGGGTCAAATGACGGGTGTAGAGGGATACGTCGAATCCGCAGCATCCGGTTTGATAGCAGGTATCAATGCTGCAAGATTGGCTGAAGGAGCTGAGCCGATTGCGTTCCCGGTTGAGACTTCAATGGGCAGCATGGCAAATTATATTACGACTACCAATGCAAAGAACTTCCAGCCAATGAACGCGAATTTCGGCCTCTTCCCAGACCTTGGAAGAAGGATTAAATCGAAACAAGAGCGTGCAGAAGCCCATGCAGAACGTGCATTAGAAACAATTCGAAACTTTTTGAATAGTTTGTAAAATCATTGCCTGGGTCACGAAAATGTGGTAACATTTAGTGACCCTTGTGCGGGGTGAATATTGTGAACATTGAAACTTCAATAGAAAATTATATAAAGTATTTACAAATCGAAAAAAACTATTCAAAATATACAATTGCATGTTATCAAAAGGATATTCAGGAATTTCTTTTGTTCATGGATGAGCAAGCAATTCCTGCTCTAGACTTAGTAAAGTATGCTGATACCCGATTATTTATCACAAGTTTAACTGAACATAATTTGTCGAAAAGGAGTATAAGCAGAAAGATTTCGTGCTTGCGCTCCTTTTATAAATATTTAATGCGGGAGAATATCGTAACGGAAAATCCATTTGCGAGTGTTTCGCTTCCTAAAAAGGAACAAAGACTTCCGCGATTTAAATATGAAGAAGAAATGGAAGCCATCTTTGATTCCATAGATGTAGCGACCGATCTCGGAAAAAGGGACATGGCATTAGTTGAAATGCTGTATGCCACAGGCATGCGGGTCAGCGAGTGCTGCAATGTTGAAATGAGCGATGTCGACTTCTCTTTAATGACTGTCCTTGCCCATGGGAAAGGCAGCAAGGACCGTTATATTCCATTTGGCGAGCTTGCCAAGGAAGCTATCCTCGATTATATCGGGCACTCAAGAGGCAAACTAATGGCAAAGGGCGGCCAATCGCATAATTTCTTGTTCGTAAACCAGAGAGGGACACCGCTGACTCCAAGGGGAGTTCGATATATACTAACGAATATGATTGAAAAGGCATGTGGTAATACCAATTTATACCCGCATATGCTGAGGCATAGTTTTGCGACCCACTTATTGAATAATGGTGCTGATATTCGCTCGGTACAAGAGCTGCTTGGACATTCGTCCGTACAATCTACCCAAGTGTATACCCATGTAACGAAGGAAAGACTGAGAGAAGTTTATAATAATAGTCATCCTAGAGCTTGAGAAGCTTAAATAATGTCCTGATTAAGGAGTAAGGAGTTGTATGATGGAACAATTTCACGCTACTACTATATTTGCCGTATCGCATAATGGCGGCTATGCCATGGCTGGTGACGGGCAAGTTACAATGGGAAATGCAGTCGTGATGAAACATACGGCAAGAAAAGTTAGAAAACTCTTTAATGGCAAGGTGCTCGCCGGTTTTGCCGGTTCAGTAGCAGATGCATTTTCATTGTTTGAAATGTTTGAGAGCAAATTACATGAATACAATGGCAATCTTCAGAGAGCTGCGGTAGAGCTGGCGAAACAATGGCGCAGTGACAAGGTATTGAGAAAATTGGAAGCTATGCTAATCGTCATGGATACGAACAGCATGCTTTTAATCTCTGGAACAGGAGAAGTCATTGAACCTGATGATGGTATTCTTGCTATCGGATCGGGCGGAAATTATGCATTGTCAGCAGGCCGTGCATTAAAACGATTCTCCGGTGATAAAATGACAGCAAGGGAAATTGCTCATGCTTCATTAACAATTGCCTCTGAAATTTGTGTATATACGAATTCAAATATCATTTTGGAAGAGCTATAAGGCAAAGGAGGATACAAGATGAAACCGGTTGTACGTAACTTAACCCCAAGACAGATTGTGGAAAGGCTTGACCAATATATAATCGGGCAGAATGATGCGAAGAAGGCGGTAGCCGTCGCGCTTCGCAATCGATATCGCCGAGGCATGCTAGCCGAGGAGCTTCGGGATGAAATAGTTCCGAAGAATATCTTGATGATTGGGCCGACTGGTGTCGGAAAAACAGAAATCGCACGCCGAATCGCCAAAATCGTAAAAGCACCTTTCATTAAAGTGGAAGCAACCAAATTTACGGAAGTCGGCTATGTCGGACGTGATGTGGAAAGCATGGTCAGAGATTTAGCTGAAACGGCAGTCAGGCTGGTGAAAGAGGAGCGGATGCTTGAGGTGAAGGATAAGGCGATAGAAAATGCCAATAACCGCATCGTCGAGCTGCTCGTCCCATCAAACAAAAAGCAGGCTGGGTTCAAAAATCCATTAGAGATGATTTTTGGCGGTTCATCCAATGAAACGGATTCATCAGATGCCAATGAGGATGAAGAAAAATCCCTCAACGAAAAGCGGAGAGCCATCAAGGAAAAGCTATTCAGAGGAGAGCTTGAAGAAGAGGTCATTACGGTAGAGGTTGAAGAGCAGCCCCCTTCCATGTTTGATATGCTTCAAGGTTCCGGAATGGAGCAGATGGGCATGAATATGCAGGATGCCTTCAGCAATCTGATGCCAAAGAAGCAGAAGAAGAGAAGGCTCGCTGTAAAGGATGCCCGTAAGGTACTCGCGAATGAAGAAGCGCAGAAATTAATTGACATGGATGAAGTAACCCAAGTGGCTTTAGAACGTGCTGAGCAAAATGGCATCATCTTCATTGATGAGATTGATAAGATTGCTTCCAAAAATGCAGGCGGTTCCTCAGCCGATGTTTCTCGAGAAGGTGTGCAAAGGGATATTCTTCCGGTTGTTGAGGGGTCGACTGTTGTTACCAAATATGGCACTCTGAAGACAGATCATGTTTTATTTATTGCGGCAGGAGCATTTCATATTGCTAAGCCATCTGATTTAATTCCAGAATTGCAAGGACGCTTCCCGATTCGAGTAGAATTGAAAAAGTTGTCTGTTGACGATTTTTATAAAGTATTGGTTGAACCTGATAATGCGCTTATCAAACAATATATCGCTTTATTGGAAACAGAAGGTATACAAATTGAATTTTCAGACGAAGCTATTCGTAGAATAGCGGAAGTAGCATTTGAAGTGAATCAAAATACGGATAATATCGGAGCCCGCAGGCTGCATACGATTTTAGAAAAATTACTCGAGGATCTTTCCTTTGAAGCACCTGAAATTACATTGGAAAAGATTTTAATTACGCCTCAATATGTGGATGAAAAGCTCGGTGAAATTTCTAAAAACAAGGACTTAAGTGAATTTATCCTGTAAAGGAACTGGTTTTAAGAGGTTCTTTTAGGGTACATACAAATAGTTACAAATTACTCGTAAACATTATCCAATTCACTTAATGCATTGGTTGAATAATACAAGGACAATTTCTAGGAGGAAGAATAATAATGGATTTACTAAACAAGACAAGAAAAATTAACTCAATGCTTCAGCAAACTGCTGGAAAACCAGTTAACTTCAAGGAAATGGCAGAAAGCTTGAGCGGAGTAATCAATGCGAATGTTTTCGTAGTAAGCCGCAGAGGTAAGCTGCTTGGTTTCCAAATCAATCAGCAAATCGAAAATGACCGTATGAAGAAAATGCTTGAAGATCGTCAATTCCCAGAGGACTACACAAACAATCTTTTCAATATTAAAGAAACATCCTCCAATATTGATATTAACAGCGAATATACAGCATTCCCGGTTGAGAACAAGGACTTGTTCAAAACAGGCTTGACTACCATCATTCCTATCGTGGGCGGCGGTGAGCGTCTTGGAACACTTATTCTTTCCCGTGTCGAGCAGCAATTCTCTGATGATGATCTTATCCTTGGTGAATACGGCGCGACAGTCGTAGGAATGGAAATCCTTCGTGAGAAAGCGGAAGAAATTGAAGAGGAAGCAAGAAGCAAAGCGGTTGTTCAAATGGCAATCAGCTCCCTTTCTTACAGTGAATTAGAAGCGATTGAACATATCTTTGAAGAATTAAAAGGTAATGAAGGCCTATTGGTTGCATCAAAGATTGCTGATCGTGTAGGAATTACTCGTTCTGTTATCGTCAATGCACTTAGAAAGCTTGAGAGTGCCGGCGTTATCGAATCACGCTCTTTAGGTATGAAAGGAACATACATTAAAGTGTTGAACACGAAGTTCTTAAACGAGCTTGAAAGCTTAAAGCGCTAAACAACAAATAACGTAAGCCCGTTCTCCATAATTGGAGAGCGGGCTTTTTTGATTTTCTTTAATCGCCCTTAGAAAAGGAAGGATTGGATAGAAGGTATGGCAGGTATTATGTCATGGAGGATGAAATTATTTCCAAAAATTAGGACTAAAGTACTTGCCATTTTTTACCCATTTTATTTATTATTATAAATGACAATCGTCAAATTACTTCCCTTATTTTTGTTAGTTTTACATATATTCACAATTACGCGTATCGAAAGGAGCGGATTCAGCAGGATTTATATAAAATACAAGTACATTTGGACTAGCTTATATGGGTTAGAAGTATAGGAAAAGAGCAGGGGAGTATTCCTCGTAGAAAGAGAAGCTATATCACAAAACATTGCAAATGCAGATACATCGATTAGATGGCTATGAATGTCAGCTTCCGCGCTGAACTGAATGATGCGTTGAAAGCTGCTGCTCATATGACAGACGCAAGGCATTATGCTTTTCAAGCAAACCAAACACCCCCATACAAGATTGGCCGGGTTACTTTAAAACTATAATCGTTTAGGGAGTAGTGTGGGCATGGGCATTTCAGCTCCATCAAATTCTTTCTCTTTCATCTTTACAGAGAATAAAGTTGAAATAAAAGGTTCAATTACAACATACGAAGCCCAATCATCTTTTGCGTCCGTTCTGAAAAGATCCCCATTGGCGCTTGCCCGGGCGGCACCAAAGGAGAGCCATATACTTGAAGCAGCGATTCAATTTAGAAATAAAGCAATCAAAGTGTATCAGGAAATGATGAGAACCAGCATGTAACAGCTGGAATGAATGACTATTATACATAATAAGCTCCGCCATTACGGGTTGAAAGAATAATGGAAGCATGCTTTTGCGGAAAATAAACTTGGCAGGGGGGAACGAAATTGCCGCAAGCAAATGTGGGGAAGGAACAGCTCTATTGGCATCGGTGGCTTGATAGGCGCGATGAACAGGCGGGAGATATATTAGCGAAAAAATATCTGCCTTTAGTGAATTATCATGTGCAGCGGATTTCGGTCAATTTGCCTAAAAGTGTTAGCAGAGATGATATACATAGCCTAGGGCTCATGGGCCTTTTTGATGCGCTGGAAAAATTCGACCTTTCACGAAATTTGAAGTTCGAAACCTATGCTTCGTTCCGCATCCGAGGGGCCATCATTGATGGGCTTAGGAAAGAAGATTGGCTTCCGAGGAGCACGAGGGAAAAGGCAAAATTAATAGAAGCAACCATTGTACAGCTGGAACAAAGGAAGATGAGGAATATCTCTGTGACAGAGGTGGCCGAGGAATTGGGATTGACCAAGGAGGAGGTCAATGCGATATCAAACGAGAACTTCTTTGCTAATGTATTGTCAATGGATGAAGGGACAAAGGAGCAAAGCGAAGAGACGCAAACCCTTAGTGTAAGGGATGAACAAGCAATATCGCCTGAGGAAGCACTGCTAAAGAAAGAGACATTAACGGAGATGGAAAAACAAATTCAATCGCTAGAGGCGAAGGAACAACTGGTGCTTGATTTGTTTTACCATAAAGAGCTGACATTAACGGAAATTGGCCATATTCTGAACTTATCGACATCCCGAATATCGCAGATTCACTCACGCGCATTATTTAAGCTGCGGAATGTCCTGCAAAAATCAATATATTCATAGATGCAGGGTTTAGAAGAGGTTCAAGCGACAGGCTGAAGGCATGGTTACATATAGAGAAAATATCATAGTAAGCGAGAACAGCAGGAGAGAGGCTAATGAGAAGAGAGCCAAGGGTCAGGTCATGTCTGTTGAGGAGATTTGCCGAGGGAATGGACAAAGGAAAACAGAAATAGAACTTTTTGAACGAATAAAGCTTGATTGTGAGACTTCAGTATGCTATATTATTTCATGGTGTTATTACACACGCTTAATGATTTGGACTGACGGTGCTGCCGGGTATGGCAGTTTCAGGCTGAAAATGATTTAGGCGGAGGACAAAACAAACCATAGGAGGAAGAAACATGTCTGTTATTTCAATGAAACAACTGCTTGAAGCAGGTGTACACTTCGGGCACCAAACACGTCGTTGGAACCCAAAAATGAAAAAATATATCTTCACGGAGCGTAATGGTATCTACATCATTGACCTTCAAAAAACGGTTAAAAAAGTAGAAGAAGCATACAACTTCGTAAGAGACTTAGCAGCAGATGGCGGCACAATGCTATTTGTTGGTACTAAAAAGCAAGCTCAAGATTCCGTTAAGGAAGAAGCAGCTCGCGCTGGCATGTACTATGTTAACCAACGCTGGTTAGGTGGTACATTAACTAACTTCGTAACAATCCAAAAACGTATCGCTCGTTTGAAAGAAATCGAAAAAATGGAAGAAAACGGAACTTTCGAAGTACTTCCTAAAAAAGAAGTTATTCAATTGAAAAAAGAACAAGAGCGTCTCGAGAAATTCCTAGGCGGTATCAAGGATATGAAACAAATCCCTGATGCATTGTTCATCATCGACCCACGCAAAGAGCGTATCGCTGTTGCAGAAGCACACAAATTGAACATCCCTATCGTTGGTATCGTTGATACAAACTGTGATCCGGATGAAATCGATTATGTAATCCCTGCAAACGATGATGCTATCCGCGCAGTTAAATTGCTTACTGGAAAAATGGCTGACGCTATTCTAGAAGGTAAACAAGGTGAAGAAACAGCTCCAGTTGCAGAAACAGCTGAAGTTGAAGCTCCTGCAGAAGCTGAAGAAGCTACTACAGTAGAAAATGCTTAATTGATCTTTTAAAGGTGATAAGAGGATAGTGCCTTTTATCACCTTTTTTTGAAATAAAGAAGCAGTGTATACGTCAACATATACTGCTACATACTGATTTTATGGACAATTAAAGGAGGAAGCCCAAATGGCTATTACAGCTCAACTGGTTAAAGAATTACGTGAAAAAACTGGCGCAGGCATGATGGACTGCAAAAAAGCTCTTCAAGAAACAAACGGAGACATGGACAAAGCAATCGACTACCTTCGTGAAAAAGGTATTGCGAAAGCGGCTAAAAAAGGCGATCGTATCGCTGCAGAAGGTTTGACTTCAATCGTGGTTGAAGGCGACCATGCGGTTATCCTAGAAGTAAACGCTGAAACTGACTTCGTTGCTAAAAACGATGCATTCCAAACTCTTGTAAAAGAATTGGCTGCTCACCTTCTAGCTAACAAACCAGCTTCCGTTGAAGAAGCTCTTGCACAAACAATGGATAACGGAGCAACTGTTCAAGATCACATCAATGCTGCAATCGCTAAAATCGGTGAGCGCATCACGCTTCGTCGCTTTGAAATCAAAGCAAAACCTGAAAATGGCGCATTCGGTGCTTACATTCACCAAGGCGGACGCATCAGCGTATTGACTATCATTGAAGGTTCTGCTGAAGAAGCAGTAGCAAAAGATGTATCTATGCACATCGCTGCTCTAAACCCTAAATATGTATCTCGCGATCAAGTTACTGCTGAAGAAGTAGAACATGAGCGTCAAGTATTGACTCAACAAGCATTAAACGAAGGCAAGCCAGAAAAAATCGTTGCAAAAATGGTTGAAGGCCGCCTTGGCAAATACTTCGAAGAAATCTGCGTAATGGATCAAACATTCGTTAAGAACCCAGACCAAAAAGTTGGCCAATATGTACAAGCTGCTGGCGCAACTATCGTAGAATTCGTTCGTTATGAAGTAGGGGAAGGTATCGAGAAGAAACAAGATAACTTCGCTGAAGAAGTAATGAGCCAAGTTAAAAAAGACTAATTAATCTAAAGCAGATAAAGCAAGAAGATGGAATAGGGAACACATTGTGTTCCCTATTTTTCAAGAATTCTTTAAGCAGTCAGGGAATCCCTTCTGCTGAAATTTTTTGCAAAAGTATTGAGATGTATGGGAAAATTATAATTGGTTCCTACTTTAACATTGGTGGAGGTTTATATGAGCAGCGTAAAGTATAAAAGAGTAGTATTAAAATTAAGTGGAGAGGCGCTTGCAGGCACTCAAGGCTTTGGAATCGATCCGGTCATTATTTCTTCAATCGCTAAACAAGTGAAAGAAGTAGCTGAATTAGGCGTAGAAGTAGCCGTTGTCGTTGGCGGGGGCAATATCTGGAGAGGCAAGACAGGAAGCGAACTAGGCATGGACCGTGCGACAGCTGATTATATGGGAATGCTTGCGACTGTCATGAATTCTCTTGCTCTTCAAGACGCCCTTGAGCAGCAAGGAATCGGAACACGTGTGCAGACATCCATTGAAATGCGGCAAGTTGCAGAGCCTTATATCAGACGCAGAGCCATTCGCCATCTTGAGAAGAGCCGAGTGGTCATCTTTGCAGCAGGAACAGGCAATCCTTATTTCTCCACTGATACTACAGCAGCTTTGCGGGCTGCTGAAATCGAAGCAGATGTTATCCTAATGGGCAAAAACAATGTGGATGGGGTTTACAGTGCTGATCCTGTGAAAGACAGTAGTGCCGTGAAATTTGACCAATTATCCTATCTTGATTTAATCAAGGATGGTCTGGCAGTCATGGATTCTACCGCATCATCACTTTGCATGGATAACGATATTCCACTAATTGTCTTCTCAATCATGGAAGAAGGAAACATTAAACGCGCCGTATTAGGCGAATCAATTGGTACTGTTGTTAGGGGGAATAAATAATGGCAAAGCAAGTTATTTCTAATACGAAAGAAAAAATGGACAAATGTATTCAAGCTTTTTCTCGTGAGCTGGCTTCTATCCGTGCCGGCCGTGCCAGCGCATCATTGTTGGACAGATTAACGGTTGACTACTACGGAGCTCCAACACCAATCAACCAAATGGCTTCTGTAAGCGTACCTGAAGCGCGTATGCTTGTGATCCAGCCTTATGATAAAACGATTCTAGGTGATATTGAGAAAGCTATTCTAAAATCAGATTTAGGATTAAACCCTGCCAATGACGGGTCAATTATCCGCTTATCTGTTCCAGCTTTAACAGAAGAACGCCGCCGTGACCTTGTTAAGCAAGTGAAGAAGGAAGCGGAAGAAGCGAAGGTTGCTATTCGTAACGTTCGCCGCGATGGCAATGATGATCTGAAGAAGCTGGAGAAGAATGGTGAAATCACTGAGGACGCTCTTCGCGGCTATTCTGATGATGTTCAAAAAATGACAGATGAGCATATCGCAAAAATCGACCAAATGGCTAAAGATAAAGAAAAGGAAATTATGGAAGTCTGATTCTAAGGAATCAGTGAGTGCCCCTTTTTTTATAAAAGGGGCTTTTTCTTATAAGTTTTTGGCTGCATGTATTGTTTCGAGAGAAATTCTCGGATTTATCTGAGTAGATTTAAGGCATTAGCCTATAATGAAGATAGGACTTGTATAAAGATGCCAAACAATCTTTTATGTACACAATGTTCATCACATATAATTATGGTATGATTGTAATGGTTTAATGAAATACATACACATAAACAGGGACATTGTGTGGACCTGGTGGAGGAAAAAAATATGTTTGGATGGAAGAAAGACAAAAAGAAAAAAGAACAGCTGACTATAAATGAACGAATTGAGCGAGTAAAGCAAGGTGAGATTCCTGAGCATATTGCCATCATTATGGACGGGAATGGAAGATGGGCCAAGAAACGCGCACTGCCAAGGATTGCTGGACATCACGAAGGAATGAAAACGGTTAGAAGGACAACTAAATTAGCGAATGAGTTAGGGGTTAAGGCTTTGACCGTGTATGCCTTTTCCACAGAGAACTGGAAGCGTCCAAAGGATGAAGTCGATTATTTGCTTCGTCTGCCAGAGGAGTTCCTGGGCACCTTCCTCCCAGAGCTGATTGAGGAGAACGTTAAGGTGCAAATCATTGGTGATCAGGAAAAGCTGCCTTTACATACCGTCAAGGCTGTATCCACAGCGCTTGAGAAGACGAAGGACAATGATGGTCTAATCTTGAATTTTGCCCTCAACTATGGGAGCCGTGCCGAAATCCTTGAAGGAATTAAACGGGCAGCCAAAGACATAGAAGAAGGGAAAATGACAATAGATGAACTGTCTGAGGACCGTTTTTCCAGTTACCTAATGACCGAAGGCCTGAAAGATCCTGACCTCCTGATCCGTACAAGCGGAGAGATTCGGTTAAGTAATTTCATGCTCTGGCAGCTTGCTTACACAGAATTTTATTTTACAGATGTATTATGGCCGGATTTTGATGCGGATCATTTTATGGATGCTTTGGAAGTGTTCCAAGGGCGCTCAAGACGATTCGGCGGAGTCTAAAGTTGAAGGTGAGGAACTAAGTCATGAAACAAAGAATAATTACTGCAGTTATTGCAATGGCCTTATTTTTGCCAATCTTGATCTATGGAAATATGCCCTTTCTGTTTCTGATATATGCAATGGCGACCATTGGGCTGTATGAGCTGGTTAAGATGAAAAAGTTGCCGCTGATGACGATATCAACACTACTATCATTTCTTATGCTATGGGTGCTGCTTATCCCGGATGAATGGTATTCATTCTTTACAATGATTCAATATGACAAGATGGATTTATTGATTATCGGGGCATTTTTGCTCCTGATTGTAACGGTTATGTCCAAAAATGCATTCACATTTGATGATGCGGCATTTTTATTGCTTTCTGTCTTATACATAGGAATTTCCTTTTATTATTTTTATTATACGAGAGCAGGAGAAGCCGGACTTGCAACCATTCTATTTGTGCTAATAACAATCTGGGTAACGGATTCAGGAGCTTATTTTGTTGGTCGTTCTCTTGGGAAAAGGAAGCTCTGGCCGGAAATTAGTCCTAATAAAACGGTCGAAGGCTTCTTTGGCGGAATTGCATGCGCGATTATTGCATCAATTTTGTTCTATTTCTTCAATGTATTGGATTACAATATAGGTAAGATGATGATTATTGCCCTATTGATTGCCGTCTTCGGCCAATTGGGCGACCTTGTACAATCGGCTTATAAAAGGCATTATGGCGTGAAGGATTCCGGCAATATCCTGCCGGGTCACGGCGGAATTTTGGACAGGTTTGACAGCCTGCTGTTTGTCCTGCCAATCTTGCACTTCTTTATCTTTTAACGATACTTTCGAAGACATGCTGGGAGAGGATTAGTTTTGAAGAACATCAATTTGCTAGGAGCAACAGGATCGATTGGCATGCAGACAATCGATATTATACGTAACCATCCCGAAGAGTTTAAGCTGGCGGCTGTTTCCGGGGGACGGAATATAGATGGAATCCGGGCAATCATTCAAGAATTTAAGCCGGGATTGGTTTCTGTACTAGGAAGCGAGGATGCTGAGCGCTTAAAGAATGAGTTTCCGAACGTGACAATTATGCACGGGGATGAAGGTCTCGTTGAGACTGCCGTCTACCATAAAGGCGATGTTGTTGTCAACGCCGTCATGGGAAGCATTGGACTTATACCGACGATGAAAGCGATGGAAGCCGGGAAGACGATTGCCCTGGCGAACAAGGAAACGCTTGTCACGGCCGGCCATATCGTTATGGAGGCATCAAAAAAATACGGAACGCCGATTCTCCCGGTAGACAGTGAGCACTCTGCCATTTTCCAAGCGCTGCAGGGCGAGCATACCAAAAATATTGAAAGATTGATCATTACCGCATCTGGCGGAAGCTTCCGTGATAAGACGCGCGAGCAGCTGACAAATGTAACCGTCGAGGATGCTCTTAATCATCCCAACTGGTCTATGGGATCAAAGATTACGATTGATTCAGCTACGATGATGAATAAAGGACTTGAAGTGATAGAAGCCCACTGGCTCTTCGATTTGCCGTATGAGCAAATAGACGTGCTGCTTCATCAGGAAAGCATTATTCATTCAATGGTAGAATTCCATGATTCAAGTGTCATAGCGCAATTGGGCACACCTGATATGAGAGTGCCGATTCAATATGCGCTCACTTATCCGGACCGTCTGCCGCTCGCAGGAGCAAAAAGGCTGAGTCTGGCGGATGCAGCAACATTGCATTTCAAAAAGATGGACTTTGACCGCTTTCCTTGTTTACAATACGCTTATGAAGCTGGCAAAACAGGCGGAACAATGCCAACAGTGTTAAATGCTGCGAACGAGGCGGCAGTTGGCTTATTTCTCGCAAGGAAGATTCCTTTCCTGACAATTGAGAGCCTGATTGAACAAGCAATGAAACGGCATAAGCCAATAGAAAACCCAGGACTTGAAACCATTCAAGAGGTCGATCAAGACACTAGAACGTATATCGAGTCACTATATTAAAAGGATGGTCGATTAAGTGCAAACAATAATAGCGTTTATCCTCATATTTGGCGGGTTGGTGTTTTTCCATGAATTGGGCCATTTAATCTTTGCCAAGAGGGCAGGCATTCTTTGCCGTGAATTTGCCATAGGGTTTGGTCCAAAAATATTTACGCTCACAAAGAATGAAACTGTCTATACCATTCGACTCCTTCCATTAGGCGGGTATGTGCGGATGGCAGGGGAGGATGCCGAAGCGATTGAGCTAAAGCCAGGATACCGCATTGGCATTTTATGCAATGAAAACGAGGAAGTCGATAAAATCATTGTCACTAATAAGGATAAATATCCTGAAGCGAGAATGATTGAAGTAGAAGAGGCGGACCTGGATCATCAATTGATTATTCGCGGTTATGAAGAAGGGGAAGAGGATTCCCTCAAGACCTTTAAGGTTCATCCGAAAGCTGTCATTGTGGAGGATGGGCTGGAGCTGCAAATTGCCCCTTATGACCGCCAATTCTCTTCAAAAACAGTCGGGCAGCGTGCGATGGCGATTTTTGCCGGGCCGATGATGAATTTCGTGCTGGCAGCTGTCCTGTTCATGATTATCGGCATGGTTCAAGGTGTCGTCGTAAATGATCCCGTTTTAGGTAAATTGACCGAGGATGGCCCCGCCATTACATCTGGACTGAAAGAAGGAGACGTCGTTCAATCCATTAACGGGGAAGAAATGGGATCATGGGAAGAAATCCAAAAAACCATTCAGCAAAACGCGAATAATGAATTGAATGTCGTTGTTGAGCGTGATGGAGCGACAAAAGAAATAACTGTCACTCCGAAATTAGTGGAAGATGCAGCAGGAAAGCGAGGCATCATCGGTGTATATGCCCCGACTGAGAAGTCTTTCGTGAAGGCGGTCGGACACGGATTTACAGAAACGTATTTATGGACAAAGCAAATCTTCATCATACTTGGGGATTTAGTGACAGGCGGATTTGATATCGATCAATTATCCGGACCGGTCGGCATTTATGTATCAACTGAAGAGGTCGCTAAATCAGGTACCATTTATTTATTGAAATGGGCCGGGGTATTAAGCATAAATCTGGGAATCATGAATTTGCTCCCGCTGCCAGCACTTGATGGCGGAAGATTATTATTTATTGGTTTAGAGGCTGTACGCGGTAAGCCAATCGATAAGCAAAAGGAAGGGATTGTCCATTTTATTGGATTTGCCCTCTTGATGCTGCTGATGATTATGGTAACATGGAATGATATACAGCGCTTCTTCTTTTAAACAAGGAATGTGACGAAGGAATGGCTGCAACAAGCGTTCCTTAAGAGAGCATTTTTATAACCTAAGCTTATAACGATAGGGGCTGGTGATAAGCCCCTATCATCTATGTATGAAGCCAATTGTGATAGATAGAAAGGTGAAATGATAATGAGACAAAGTATGACGATTATCCCTACTTTGAGAGAGGTGCCATCCGATGCCGAAGTAAAAAGCCATCAGCTCTTGCTTCGTGCCGGATTTATGCGTCAAACAGCGAGCGGCATCTACAGCTACCTCCCACTTGGATTAAAAGTAATTCAAAATGTGGAGAAGATTATTCGTGAAGAGATGGAGCGCGCTGGCGCGGTAGAATTATTAATGCCAACCCTGCAGCAGGCAGAGCTATGGCAGGAGTCCGGAAGATGGAATTCCTATGGACCGGAGCTCATGCGCATGCATGACCGCCATAACCGTGAATTTGCGCTAGGGCCAACCCATGAGGAAGTCATTACAAGTCTTCTTCGCGACGAGGTTAAATCATATAAGAAATTGCCGCTGACGCTTTATCAAATCCAAACAAAATTCCGTGATGAAAAACGTCCTCGTTTCGGGCTGCTGCGCGGAAGAGAGTTCATTATGAAGGATGCTTATTCCTTCCACTCAAGCCAAGAGAGCTTAGATGAGGTTTATGACCGTCTATTCACAGCCTATTCCAATATTTTCAGCCGCTGCGGCCTAAACTTCAGGGCTGTTATAGCGGATTCAGGCGCAATGGGCGGGAAAGATACACATGAATTCATGGTTCTCTCTGAAATCGGTGAAGATACAATTGCTTATTCCGACACTTCAAATTTTGCAGCGAATATCGAGATGGCACCTGTCGTTAATACAGCTGTCAAAGCAGGCGAAGCTGCAAAGGAATTAGAAAAAATGGAAACACCAGACCAGAAGACGATTGAAGAAGTGTCAAGCTTCTTGAAGGTTCCAGCTGAGAAATGCCTGAAAACATTGCTTTGGAAGGTTGATGGCGAGTTTGTCGTCGTATTGGTCAGAGGCGACCATGAATTAAATGATATTAAGCTCAAAAATCTATTCAATGCGGCAATCGTGGAGCCGGCAACACCGGAAGAAACGAAAGAAATCCTTGGAGTAAGCTTCGGTTCCTTGGGCCCTGTAAACATGAAAGCGAGCGATATCAAGGTCGTAGCGGACGCTGCTGTTCAAATGCTGGAAAACGCTGTTTGCGGCGCCAATGAAGATGGGTTCCACTATGTCAATGTTAACCCTGACCGTGATTTCCCAGCCGTGCAATATGAAGACCTTCGCTTCATTCAAGAAGGTGATCCATCTCCGGATGGACAGGGAACAATCCGATTTGCTAAAGGAATAGAGGTTGGGCATGTCTTCAAGCTTGGCACTCGTTACAGCGAATCCATGAGCGGTATGATTCTCGATGAGAACGGCCGTCAAAAACCGATGATTATGGGCTGCTATGGTATCGGTGTATCCCGTACGGTTTCGGCAATTGCTGAGCAATTCAACGATGAAAAAGGTCTCATCTGGCCAGTGAATATTGCTCCATACCAAGTTCACTTAATCCCGGTGAATATGAAAGATGAAGCACAAAAACAACTGGGCGAAGAATTATATGAACAGCTGACAAGAGCTGGTTATGATGTCCTTATTGATGACCGTCCAGAGAGAGCGGGCGTGAAATTTGCTGATTCTGACTTAATCGGCATGCCGGTTCGCGTGACAGTCGGCAAGAAAGCCGCAGAAGGCATCATTGAATTGAAAATCAGAGAAAATGGCGAAAGCTTTGAGATTCCTGTGGGAGAATTGCTTGAGCGTCTTAAGACAATAATTGGCTGATTATGATACATGGCTCTCCCTATAAAGGTCAGGGAGAGCCTGTTCTTTCTTTTCAGGCGTTGCAGATAAGCAAAAATTGGGCGGACTGTACGGAAGATTAAATCTTTAAAGAGACAGCCGTTATGAAAATCCGAGTTATGTTATAATGACTAGACGAGTTTGAGAATGACTTTTGGGAGAGATTGATATGGAAGAGAATTCTCGCATGAAACAAGATAAATTCAGGACGCTTCTTCAACAGCTGCAGCTGACTGAAGATGCCGTCGTACAGCATTTTCATAACGCGGAAATCGAGAGGGTGGTCATCGAGAAGATTGCTCGCAAATGGCATTTCTTCTTTAGCTTTGAGAAGCTGATCCCTTGCAGTGTATGGACGCGTTTTACGACACAATTGATCCAATCCTTCTCACCAATCGCTTCTGTAGGATATTCCGTGACGGTAAGAAATCCCTTGCCGACGAAGGATTTAATTATAGAATATTGGAAGAACTGTATAGGAGAAATAGACGGGATCTCACCTGCAATCCTTGAGCTTCTTCATGGCCAGACACCGGCGGTTGAGGGGAATAAATTAATCATCAAGGCGCGGAATGAAGCAGAGGCCGGGCAGCTGAAGAGAAAATATGCAGGCCTCATCTCAGATGTGTATCAAGGCTTTGGCTTTCCGCCTCTCCAGCTTGATGCGGTAGTGGACGCATCTATTTTCAGTGATGAAATGGAAGTCTTCAGAAAGAAAAAGCAAGAAGAGGACGAAGCGAAAGCGATGCAGGCTGTACAGGACATGAAGAAAGCAGCTGAGTCGAAGGATGATGCACCTCATGATGACGGACCGCTTGTCATCGGGTATAAAATCAAGCCTGATGCGGACTTCAAGGCGATTGATGAAATTGTCGAAGAAGAACGCCGCATTGCGATTGAAGGATATATCTTTGACGCGGAAACGCGCGAATTGAAGAGCGGCAGGACGCTCTTGACTTTCAAGATTACCGATTATACGAACAGCATCCTTGTTAAGGTATTCTCTCGTGATAAAGAGGATGCAACCCAATTGGCGCGTGTCAAAAAAGGGATGTGGGCACGGGTGCAAGGAAGTGTTCAAAATGACACCTTTGTCCGTGACTTAGTCATGATTGCCAATGATATTAATGAAATAGCCGGCAAACACCGCATAGACCAGGCACCAGAAGGGCAAAAGCGAGTTGAGCTGCATCTTCATACACCAATGAGCCAGATGGACGCTGTTACACCTGTATCAGCTCTTGTTGCTCAAGCGGCAAAATGGGGACATCCAGCCATTGCCGTAACAGACCACGCTGTTGCCCAGTCTTTCCCGGAGGCTTATTCAGCCGGGAAGAAGAATGGCATCAAGATTCTGTATGGGGTAGAGGTGAACTTGATTGATGATGGTGTGCCGATTGCCTATAATCCGAAAGACCTCGTTTTAGAAGACAGCACCTATGTTGTCTTTGACGTTGAAACCACAGGTCTATCTGCCATATACGACACAATCATCGAGCTTGCCGCAGTCAAGATGAGAAACGGGGAGATCATTGACCGCTTTGAGTCATTTGCCAACCCGCATCATAAGCTATCCTCCACGACCATTAATTTAACGGGCATTACCGACGACCTTGTCGAAAATGCGCCGGAAGTGGATGAGGTATTGACGAAATTCAAGGAGTGGGCTGGCGATAGTATCTTCGTCGCTCATAACGCAAGCTTTGATATGGGCTTTTTGAATATGGGCTATAAGAAGCTGAATTTTGGCAAAGCCGAAAATCCGGTCATAGATACCCTTGAATTGGCCCGTTTCCTCTATCCGGATATGAAAAACCACCGTTTGAACAATCTCGCGAAGAAATTTGACGTCGAGCTTGTTCAGCATCACCGTGCCATCTATGATGCAGAGACACCAGGGCACTTGCTTATGAAAATGCTTAAGGATGCCAATGAGAAAGGCATCGTCAACCATAATCAGCTGAATGATAATATGGGGCAGGG
>CAJGCH010000007.1 GCA_904501845.1 uncultured Bacillaceae bacterium
ATATATGTAATTTTTATAAATCTTTTGTATGGTAAGTAGTAAAGGCTTAGAAAATGGTTAATCTCAAAATTCACTCCCACACCAAAAGGATAACCATTATTGATTCGAGAGAGTTCCCCATAAGGAGAATGGTGACTGTCCATGTAAAAATAGGCATAAAAAAACTGCAGACAAAACCAAAATAATTTTGTCTGCAGTCTGAAATGGTAAATAGGAACAGCTCCCAGGTTTATAATGCAGCCTGTGTGCGCAGTTCTTCTGCCTTATCTGTTTTTTCCCATGGAAGGTCTAGATCGTTGCGGCCAAAATGACCGTATGCAGCTGTTTGTTTATAGATTGGGCGGCGGAGGTCAAGCATTTTGATAATGCCTGCAGGACGAAGGTCAAAGTTCGTACGAATGAGTTCAACTAACTTCTCTTCATCCACCTTCCCAGTCCCGAATGTATTCACAGAAATGGATACAGGTTGAGCAACACCAATCGCATAAGCCAATTGAACCTCAGCCTTTTCAGCAAGACCTGCCGCAACAATGTTCTTCGCTACATATCTTGCAGCATAAGCAGCGGAACGGTCTACTTTTGTAGCATCCTTACCTGAGAAAGCACCTCCGCCATGGCGCGCGTACCCGCCATACGTATCAACGATGATTTTGCGGCCTGTTAACCCGGCATCGCCTTGTGGTCCGCCAATGACAAAGCGGCCTGTTGGATTGATGAAGTATTTCGTTGCTTCATCAATTAAATGGGCTGGAACAACTGGTTTAATCACATGCTCCTTCAAATCCGTCTGGATTTGCTCTAACGTTGTTTCAGGATCATGCTGAGTCGAAATGACGATTGTATCTACACGAACTGGTTTATCATTCTCATCATACTCAACCGTAACTTGTGTTTTTCCGTCTGGACGCAAGTATGGAAGGATCTCTTGCTTGCGCACATCTGTCAATCTTCTTGACAATTGGTGGGCAAGTGAAATCGGAAGAGGCATCAATTCCTCTGTTTCATTGCACGCAAATCCGAACATTAATCCTTGGTCGCCGGCCCCGATGGCTTCGATCTCTTTATCCGTCATCGTTCCTTCACGGGATTCAAGCGCCTGATCTACCCCTTGGGCAATGTCGGCTGATTGTTCATCAATGGCAGTCAGAACGGCACAAGTCTCTGCATCAAAACCATACTTTGCTCTAGTGTAGCCAATTCCTTTAATCGTTTCACGCACAATTTTCGGGATATCCACATAGGTGGATGTTGTAATCTCCCCGGCGACAAGCACAAGACCTGTCGTAACGGAAGTTTCGCAAGCCACGCGCGCATTGGGATCCTTCGCAAGAATCTCATCTAGAATCGAATCGGAAATCTGATCACAAATCTTATCCGGATGTCCCTCTGTTACAGATTCGGATGTAAACAAATGTCTTTTAATCGACATAAAAAACTCCTCCTTAAATTCTTATCTATGACGGTTACTCATTATCTTTAGTCATGTCCTGAATGCATAAAAAAAGACCTTCCTCAAGAGGAAAGGTCTATATCTCACGAAATTCGCCTTTCACTCTCATCGTTCAAGGCTCTTATTAGCCTTGCATCAAGTTAGCACCTTTGCGTGAATCTCCATGGATTCAAACTGCAGGTTGCCCCGGCTTCATAGAGCTTTGTTCCCTCCACCGAGTCTTGATAAGAGTATCCGTTTCAAAGTTAAATCTTAACTTACTATACTATGAACTGTCAATATATGTGCATGAGATATTATGCGAAATTGACTTGACACTTATGTCGAAATCTTATGAATAAATTGATATAATTATATTTGAATAATTCAACCATTTCACTTATAGGAAATAGTAAAAGCCAAATTCCGCCTGCAACGCTCTTAAAGAGCAGAAACGGTATTTAATATTTTTTATTTCTCTAATTAGTATGTTCAATTAGAGTAAATATGTTATACTATTTTCCATATAAGAGATAAATACAATAATTGGAAGAGGATGAATTCTTATGAGCCATGTTGAAATATCCAATACGTTGAAACCACTGCTAACTAATGAGAATATGCACATCCAGCTATCTGTTCCTCAATTGGTTGAAAAAGTATTAGCAAGGAACGAAGGAATCTTGACATCAACCGGTGCCGTTAAAGCGGAGACAGGGAAGTATACCGGTCGATCTCCGAAAGATAAATATATTGTTGAAGAATCCTCCTCAAAAAACAAAATTGACTGGGGAAATGTGAATCAACCCATTTCCGAGGAAGCTTTTGCGAATCTATATGAAAAAGTCATCAACTACTTAAACAAGCAAGATGAACTCTTTGTTTTTAACGGCTATGCCGGTGCAGACAAAGAATACCGTCTTCCTATTCAAGTAATCAACGAATATGCATGGCATAATCTGTTTATCCACCAACTGCTCATTCGCCCTACAGCACAAGAGCTAAAAAGCCATCGCTCAGAATTCACGATTATTTGCGCGCCCGGATTTAAAGCAGATCCTGAGGTGGATGGAACAAGATCAGAAACGTTTATCATCATTTCCTTCGAAAAAAAGATTGTCTTAATCGGCGGTACAGAATATGCAGGGGAAATGAAAAAATCCGTCTTCTCAATCATGAACTATTTGCTTCCTGAGAAGGATGTATTCTCTATGCACTGTTCAGCCAATGTCGGGCATGAAGGCGATGTCGCCCTCTTCTTCGGCCTTTCCGGTACAGGCAAGACTACCTTATCGGCCGATCCAAGCCGCCGCTTGATTGGGGATGATGAACACGGCTGGTCTCCTAGCGGCGTCTTTAATATCGAAGGGGGCTGCTACGCGAAATGCATCAATCTATCACGTGAGAAGGAACCGCAAATTTTTGATGCCATCCGCTTTGGCTCCGTCCTTGAGAATGTCGTGGTTGATGAGAAGACACGTATAGCTGACTATGACAATGGCTTCTTGACCGAAAACACGCGAGCAGCTTACCCGATTGATGCAATTAGCAATATTGTCAATCCAAGCGTAGCCGGGCATCCAACCACCATAATCTTTTTGACAGCTGATGCATTCGGTGTCCTTCCGCCAATTAGCAAGCTCACAAAAGAACAGGCGATGTACCATTTCCTTAGCGGCTATACAAGCAAGCTTGCCGGAACAGAACGCGGAATCACCGCACCGGAAGCAACCTTCTCAACCTGCTTCGGTTCTCCATTCCTTCCGTTGGAGCCAACACGCTATGCGGATATGCTAGGGAAGAACATTGAAGAGCATAATGTACAAGTTTATCTCGTGAACACGGGATGGACCGGCGGAGAATATGGCACAGGAAGCCGCATGAAGCTATCCTATACCCGCTTAATGGTGCAAGCTGCGCTAGAAGGTGAACTGAATAATGTTGAAACCATTCAAGACAGCGTATTTGGTCTGCATATCCCGCTTCATGTTCCTGGAGTTCCGGATGTCGTCCTTCAGCCAAACAAAACATGGGCAGACGAGGAAGCTTATAACAAGAAAGCACATGAACTGGCAGCGAAATTCCGGGAGAATTTCTTGTCATTTAAGAATATCGATTCGACGATTGTCATTAAAGGCGGCCCAATCGCTTAATATAAGCCAAAAGCGGAGAACCCCCAGGTTTCTCCGCTTTTTTTGCGTGATGATGTATCGTCAAGCTCTTTCAACAAGCGGCCACTTTTCTTTCCATTTCTTCCTCTCGATTCTTCCCTCATATATAGGCATGAGCTCAGTTGATTCCGCGAACAAGGGAGTGGGGCGTAACTTCATCATAAGTAAATCTTGAATGCCCCATGGTGCGGTTAATTGCAGTTCTCCCTGCCCATCCAGTTTCACCCCAACAGCACTTGCCGTTTCAGGGAATTTAGAAATGGCTTCACTTGCAGAAGTATATGGAGGTACCTGATTGACCACATGCATACGCGCCTGATTCTTTACAGACCACGGTCTGCCTGGATAGCGCCGCTTAAGCAGCCTCTCTATCTCTTTCTCTATGCTCTCCTCAGTGTGTTCATCATCAAAATAGATGAAATCAATATCTGGAAGTGATGTACGCTTTGTATACCCATGTAAGACATCCCACACCTTCGTGCGGACAAAACCCGCACAAATCCACCAATCAGTCTTATTCAAGGAACGTGCTGCTTCCAGAGTCTCCATCATCCAATAATCATGCCTGATGGCATGGAGGATATCTGCTTCATTCTCCATTCTCCATCCCCCCCTTTTGTTTAATGCTACTAAGTCGTCTCGCTCATTCCTTTGTCACTTAGATAACATCTTTTAATTAACCGACAATTGTCTTTAGAATCAAAAAAAGCAAACAGTATCATAAGCCTGTTTGCCTTTAGCCTCTTAGTTGCTTGAATTCAGGGAGATGAATTGATACGTAATCGTTGTCTTCTCCTTCTCCCATTCAACTTTCTTGATCAGCGCTGTTCCTCTCGTTTCTCCCTCAAGGGTTGTCCGGATTTCAATCGGGATATCAATAGGGTACAATCTATAGCCGTTCTTTTGCAGCGTGAAGAGATTCTCTTCCACACGCTTTTCATTTGATTTCGTCACAATGAGGGTGTTCAACTCCATTGGCATGCCCACATTCTTCACTCCCCCGTTTAATCTACTTACCTACTATCGTACCATTGGAAGCTGTTTCTTTCATCCATTTCGTCAAATCACGTACAATTTGTCGGTTAATCTTCGGAGGGAAATAATGGGTAAATCCAGGGAAATACCATGTTTCCACCTGCTTTTGCGCATCCGTCAGCCGCTCCTCAAGCATCACAGCATGCTGGATGGAGACATTCTCATCTTTCTCACCATGAATGATGAGGACATCACAGCTAATTTTTTCTGTATGATAGAGCGGCGTACGCGCTTTATAGGCATCAGGATATTTCATCGGGCTTCCGCCAATGACTCTTTTAAGCATCCTTCTAAGATCAATCCGTTCTTCATAGGTAAGCACCATGTCAGACACTCCGCCCCATGTCACTAGCGATGCAGCATCCGGGCAGCTGATGGCTGTCCAAAGGGCCATAATTCCTCCGCGCGAAAAGCCGAACAGATGAACCCGGCCAGGATTGACCATTGGGTGCCTCTTCAACAATTCAAAGCCGGCAATCGCATCCCAGCGATCCTCAAAGGCAAAATCCTCATCTCCTTCCCCTCCCTGGTTCCCCCGGTAAAAGGGAGCAAATACAACAAATCCTTGAGAAGCAAATTGAATGATTCTGCTTGGCCTGACAGTACCGACATTTTTTATGCCGCCGCGCAAATACAGAAAACCATCGTACACTCCTGATTCTTTCGGTTCAGCAAGCAATCCCTTTACGACCAATCCATTTGAAAGATAGCTCACCATATATAAAGAAATCCCTGGATGAGGGGAAGGATATCGTCTTTTTTCGACTATTTGTCCGAGTTTAGATAATTGTTGTTCCAAAGCGCCTCATTCCTTTCACGTATAGGCAATCACATATTTTTCATGAATACATACAATGCAAGTATTAAACATACGGCATACATATTGCCTGTTAAGGAGGAATTTCCCTTGAAGAACAAGCTTAAAACCAGTCTCTTCTCCTTGTTGTCCATCATCCTTCTCTTCAGTTTAGCCGCCTGCAAGGATAGCGGAGAAGATAAAGAGAAAGCATTGAAACCTGTCCGTGTGGCAGAAGTAACCCGCTCCATATTCTACGCTCCGCAATATGTAGCGCTTGAGAAAGGCTTCTTTACTGAAGAAGGTCTTGATGTCGACCTGCAGACCACCTGGGGCGGTGATAAGACCATGACGGCGCTATTATCAGGCGGCGCCGATGTCGCCCTCGTCGGCTCAGAAACGTCCATTTATGTACATGGCCAAGAATCACGTGATCCGGTTATTAACTTTGCCCAGCTTACCCAAACAGATGGCACCTTCCTTGTGTCCCGGACACCAATTGAGGATTTCAGCTGGGATATGCTGAAAGACAGTACCTTTTTAGGCCAGCGCAAAGGCGGCATGCCGCAGATGGTCGGCGAGTTTGTATTGAAAAAACATGGCATCGATCCAAAGAACGATTTAACCTTGATTCAAAACATCGATTTTGCTAATATCGCGAGTGCCTTCTCATCCGGCACCGGTGAATTCGTTCAGCTATTTGAACCCCAGGCCAGCATGTTCGAGAAAGAAGGCAAGGGCTATATCGTCGCCTCATTTGGCCAGGAATCCGGTCATGTGCCTTATACAACATTCATGTCCAAACAAAGTTATATAAAAGATAACCAAGATACCATTGAAAAATTCACGCGTGCTATTCATAAAGCTCAGCAATGGGTGCAAGAAACCGACCCCGCGGAGGTAGCCAAGGTGATTTCTCCTTACTTCGAGGACACCGATGCTTCCATCATCGCCATGGCAGTTGAGCGTTATAAAGCACAGGAATCGTTTGCCCTCGATCCAATTCTTGATGAAGAGGAATGGATCAATCTCCAGGACATCATGAAGGAAGCAGGAGAAATTGATTCAATGATCGACCATCAAACATTAGTCGATACCTCCTTCGCTAAAAAGGTAGCCAAATAACAAAGGGGGGCATAACACCATGCCATTACTCCAGATTGAGAATGTCTCACATCTTTATTTATCCAAAAATGAAGCATCTGTCGCACTTGAAGATATCACGCTTAGTGTGGAGAAGGGGGAATTCATCTCCCTTCTCGGCCCAAGCGGCTGCGGCAAAACGACGCTTCTCTCCATTATTTCTGGCTTGATGGAGCCTACAGAGGGAGCTGTCACCATATCAGGTCATAACGTATTAGAGAACCGAGAGGACATTGGTTACATGCTACAGCAGGATTACCTATTCCCTTGGAAGACGATTAAGGAAAACATCTTGATTGGTCCTAAACTCTTAAAAAAGCTGGATCAAGAACATTCAGCAAACGCCATTGCCTTACTCGAACAAATTGGGCTTGGAGATGTACTAGGAAAATTCCCGCGGGAACTATCCGGAGGGATGCGCCAGCGGGTAGCACTTGTGCGCACGCTCGCGACCAACCCGTCGCTGCTCCTTCTTGATGAGCCGTTCTCTGCCCTTGATTTCCAGACAAAACTCAAATTAGAGGACCTTGTCTCTTCAACTTTGAAATCCTTCGGAAAAACCGCCATCCTCGTCACCCATGATATCGGAGAAGCTGTGGCCATGAGTGACCGTATTTTCCTGCTATCTCCTCGCCCTGGTAAAATCCAAAAGGAATTCACTATTCCGGAAGAAGTCAGGAATCTCGCTCCGTTTATGGCGAGGAACCATCCTGAGTATAATGAGATTTTCCAAGCCATTTGGAAGGAGATGGAGCAATATGCCTGATGAAAATAAAGTTCAAGCCCTCCACCGCGGCTATCTTCAGCAATTGAAGAAATCTCAGCGCCATGTATGGGGCTACCAGGGAATCCTGTTCGTACTCTTCTTCGCTGTATGGGAGATAGCAAGCCGTCTGCAATGGATTGACCCGCTTCTATTCTCCGCTCCTTCAAGCGTCATTAACATGCTGTTTGAAAAAATCCAAGACGGAAGCCTTGCTGTCCATTCTGGGATCACGTTATTCGAGACCGTTGTCAGCTTCATTCTTGGCACACTCCTTGGGACGATATTAGCAGCAGCACTATGGTGGTCACCGCTTCTTTCCAAGGTACTTGACCCGTACCTAGTCATCTTTAACGCCATGCCAAAAGTCGCCCTCGGACCGATTATCATCGTCGCTATGGGCCCTGGCCTTTCTTCGATCATTGCAAATGGGATTATCATCTCTCTTATCATTACAACCATTGTCGTGTATACAAGCTTCAGGGACATAGATCCGAATTATATTAAGGTGCTGCAAACCTTCAAGGCTAAACGGGGGCGCATCTTTATGGAAGCGGTCCTCCCCTATTCCTTTCCGGTTATCATATCCACCTTAAAGGTCAATGTCGGTCTTGCTTGGGTAGGCGTAATTGTCGGCGAATTCCTCGTCAGCTCAGAAGGACTCGGTTATTTAATCATCTACGGGTTCCAAGTCTTTAACTTCACACTTGTACTCATGGCTTTGCTCGTTATTGCCGTCTTCGCTACAGTTATGTATAAATGCGTTGAATTCCTTGAGTCAAAGCTCATTCGTGACCAGCAGCATTGATCTTGCTCAGCAGATTCAATGAATATGGAACAACCTTGTCCTTCATAATAAAGCTGTATTCAGGGCTAGTTTGATAATCCTCTGGTAATCGTTCAAGCAAGATGGGCCCGTCCGTCTCCATATAATCGGCCTTATCCTGCAAAGCTTTGACATCTGCATAAAAAACAGCCTTTATGATTGGGAATAAACCGTTCTCCACTCGATATTCACCAAGGGGAACGATCTCATCCACGATTCCCCCTGTTTCCTCATTCACTTCTCGCATCGCTGCCTGAACAGGGGTTTCGTTTTCTTCTACTTTCCCTCCAGGAAATTCAAACCCGCGTTTTGGATGCCTTGTCAGCAGCCACTTTCCCTCATACGAACAAATGACGAAAACATGGGCAGCCGTCTCCTCAAATAATCCCTGCTGATCATTCCACCGTACTTCATTTCCATAAAAGTCTTGAAACACCATCATGCGCAACACCTCTTGTAAAAATCCTTAATCTTCTTGCTTTTTCTACATAAAATTATAGCATTCCATTTCATTTGACCCCTAATCGACACTTTCATCCCTATTATTTCTTCTTTTTTAAGAGTAGACTTAATCATATTGGGGTAAACAATTACTATATGAATAGAGAGATGAGTATGAAAGGAGCCTGAAGAATGAATTTCATTGATGAGCTATACCAGCTGTACCGGAATAAACTGACCGGTGATGATGAAGATATTGATGTTTTAACGCTCGCTGTTTTGGAGCAGCTTGACCGCAATGACGTTCTCCAGCTAATCAGCGAGCTTGAGGACCGAGAACTCTACAATCTAATGGGACTGTATTTGGCTGACAGCCTAAAAAAACGCTTTGCGAATGATACGATTGAGCCAGGACATTTCATTCATTGATTGGCCTGCATACATAGCCGAACCTTCCTGCAAGAGGAGGTTTTTTTATTGTTAACAAAAAATGGTATACTGTCCTTAACCTGAGTTTCTAGGAGGATAATAAATGGGTATCATGTTCATCGTATTTATCGTAAGTGCCATCATTATTGCAGCCGTAATCGCCGTTACTGCCATGGTAACCACCAAAGCATACGGATACAAGCATACAATTGACCCCATTGATAACAATCCGCACATCAAAGAAGATACAACGCCTCTAGAATAAATAAAAAAGGAGGAATGATTCCTCCTTTTAATCAAGCAAATACTTGCTTTAAATCTTCCTTCGATTGTTTCAGCCAGAAATTCATTAATTTCTTCGCACCCTCTAAATCGTGCAATTTAGCCTGGCCGCATTGTTTTTCATTTGCTGCAGGAATCTCGGTAATCTCCACCGCTTCATTCATCGTCTTATCAAGGACATCAATAATTTCCTCAACCGTCGGCTCACCGCTCACAACCAGATAAAAACCAGTCTGGCATCCCATAGGGGAGATATCAATAATATCGAAATGGCTGTAGTCCTCAGCGTATTTACGGATATTAAAGGCAAGCAAATGTTCTAATGTATGGATTGAATCCGGCTTCATCGCCTGCTTGTTCGGCTGGCAGAAACGAATATCAAACTTATTCACGACACCATCGCTCCCCACCTTATGAACACCGCAATGACGCACATATGGAGCTTTAACTGCATTATGATCCAATTCAAAGCTTTCTACAGATGGCATTTAATCATGACCTCCTCTTTTACTCCTATTCATTCTACCTCTTCCGCTCATATATTTCATCTCAAAAATTTGATGTTTCCCCTAAAAAACTTTATCATATGGTGGAACAAATCAAACAGGAAAGAAGTTATCGGACATGAAAAAGATTCTCCTGAAAATCATTCAATTTTATCGAGTAGGCATCTCACCGCTAAAACCGCCAAGCTGCCGCTTTTATCCAACATGCTCTTCCTATGGCCTAGAGGCTATTGAACGCTTTGGCGCATTGAAAGGTACTTGGATGACCATGAAACGGATATCGAAATGCCATCCCTTCCATCCAGGAGGATTTGATCCCGTTCCTGAGAAAAAAAAGAAATAAACCTCTTGATTTATCAAAAAAACCGCTGTATCATAACCATATATTAAATCGAAATCATTTCGATTTATTTTTATGTCATTTAAATCGTAATCAATCCGATTAAGAGCGAAAAGGAGGCAAAACTTTTGCGTAAGCTAGCATTTATATTCGCACTAATTCTCACAGCATCTATTTTCTTGGCCGGCTGCGGTTCTTCTTCATCCGAAACCAAGAAAGATGATAATAAACTGACCATCTACACGACCGTTTATCCGCTCCAATATTTTACCGAGCAAATAGGCGGTGAATACGTGAACGTAAGTTCTGTCTATCCAGCAGGAGTTGATGAGCATACCTTTGAACCAACCCAAAAGGATATCATCAACATCGCTGAAGCGGATTTATTTTACTATATCGGCTACAATCTTGAAGGCTTTGTCACAAACGCCGAAAAGACATTGAAAAATGAAAACGTTGAAATGCTCGCCGTTGGGGAAGAAGTCCATATCGAAGACGAGAACCATGAACATAAGGAAGATGGCCATAACCATGAGGAAGAGAGCCATGGCCATGACCATGGGTCAGTTGACCCTCACCTTTGGATTGACCCGGTCTATGCAAAGGAAATGGCTGAAGTGATCAAGAACTCTCTCTCCGAGAAACAGCCTGAACAAAGTGATGTATTCGAGCAGAATTACCAAGTACTAGCCGAGAAGCTCGACAGCCTGAATGAAGAGTACACCGATGCAGCCGCGAAGACGAAGCATGCCGAATTCCTCGTCTCTCATGCGGCGTTTGGCTATTGGACAACAAGATACGGAATCGACCAAATCAGTGTTTCCGGCATTTCTACATCAGAAGAGCCTACACAGAAATCTTTGCAGAAGCTGGTCGATACAGCAAAAGAACACGAATTAACACATATTTTAGTTGAGCAAAATGTGAGCAGCAAATTAACCGACGTCATCAAGAACGAAGCGAATCTGAAGTCATTGCCCATCCATAACCTGGCTACATTGACCCAAGAGGACATTGATGAAGGCCGAGATTATTTCTCCATCATGGAAGATAACCTCAACTCATTAAAAACAGCGCTAAACTAGGATCAATATCAAGCAGAAGACACCGCCTAAAGGCAGATCTGTCTTCTGCTTTTTTGTTTGTCCCCATATTTTTCTGCTCATAAAATGCGGTTACCGCTGCATCCTAAGCATAAAGGAGGGGATTGATAATGCCACATGGAGTCAAATGTTCAGTGGATTCATGTCATTTCTGGAAAGAGGGCAACAAATGTGCAGCCGAAAGAATCTCAGTACACACCTATTCCGAGGAGCGTGCCTATATAAGCGGCGATACCGGCTGCAAGACATTCCGCCCAGCAAGCGAAACAACCCTTTAATTTGATGAGGCTTCTCTCGCAGAAGCCTCTTTTTCGAAAAGTCAGACTAGTGTTGAAGCAGAGTTAATTATATAATTAATACAATATATAAAATAAACTTTTCAAAAAGGGAGAAGCTGAGTGATGCTAAATAAAATGCTAAGTTCTATTGGTATTGGAGCAGCAAAGGTCGATACTCAATTGTACAAAACAAGCTACACTGTCGGGGAAGAATTAGCGGGCAAGATTGTCGTTCTGGGCGGGAAGACCGAACAGCAAATCGACCGCCTCTATCTTTCACTGATGGTCACGTATGAAGTCGAAAAGGATGACCATAAATACACCCAGAAGGCTGAGATTGAAAAATATCAATTATCGGATGCCTTCCTGATTCAGCCGAATGAAGTGAGGGAAATTCCATTCTCCTTCCAGCTTCCATATGATGTTCCCATCACGAAAGGCCGCACGCGCGCATGGATTCAGACGGGTCTGGATATCAAGAACGCGATTGACCCGCAGGACCAGGATTATATCGACATCAACCCGCATCCGCTCGTTGCTGAATTTCTGCAGACTGTTAATCAGCTGGGATTCCGACTGCGCGAGGTAGAATGCAAGAAAGCTTCCGCATCTCTTCGCAAGAGATATCCATTCGTCCAGGAATTCGAATTCAAGCCAATTAGCGGCGAATTCCGTTCCAAGCTTGATGAGCTCGAAGCGATTTTTTATGTCTCGAAGGACGAAATTGAAGTCCTCCTGCAAATTGACAGAAGAGCTCGCGGTTTAGGCATTTTTGAAGCCTTGGGTCTTGATGAGAGCTTTGTCAGGTTTACATATAGCCGGAGCGATATACCATCACTCTCCAGCCAATTAACTAATCTTATCCGCCAGCATAGCTAATTGATAACAAAGGCTCGCCCCAGAAGCGAGCCTTTTCACTTTCCCATGCACAATTCTTCAAAATAAAATGAAAGCGCCTTCATATAGGCGCTTTCATTTTATTTAATTTCCTTTAGTAATGACGCTACTTCTTTTTCAGCAATGTTGGTAATTGCGGTTATTACTGATAATGGAAGTCCGCGACGCAATAGAATCTCAGCAATTAAATATTGCTTTTTCGAACGAGCCATTTTCTCCCCGCCTTCTCATGTCTTTTTTTTATTATACTGGAAATCAAGACTGAAAAGAATAAGTCCTTCACCCAATTTTCTGAATTCACAAAAAATATTTAGCTAATTCTTTACGGACTAGCTTATTAGAAGCATTGCGGGGAAGCTCTTTACGGATGATATATCGCTTAGGAATTTTGTACTTAGCGAGTCTCTCCTTACAAAAAAGAATCATTTCCTCTTGATCAAATACCGCACCCTCCTTCAAAACGAGTGCAGCGGCTGGTACGGCTCCCCAGTCATCATCACTTATTCCGGTCACACCAGCTTCCTTAACGGCAGGATGAGCACTAAGAATGGATTCCACCTCTGCCGGGTATATATTTTCCCCGCCGGAGATGATTAAATCAGAACGGCGGTCAAGCATATACAGATAACCTTCCTCATCCAGGTAGCCGAGATCTCCAGTGTAGAACCAGCCATCCCTAAAGGCCTCTTTGCCACGGCCATGAAGATAACCTGGTGTCACATTCGGCCCTTTAACGCGAATCTCTCCCGGTTCATTTGGATTCGATTCCCGGTCATGCTTCCAGATTGAAATCTCGCATGGATATAAAGGCTTTCCAGAGGAACCAAGCTTCCTTAAGGCATCTTCCGGAGCAAGAGTAGCGATTTGCGAAGAGGTCTCTGTCATTCCATATGTCTGGAATACACGTATGCCTTTGTCCATCGTTCGTTCCAGCAGCGGCATTGGTGCTGGTCCCCCGCCTAAGAGCATGCCATGAAAGCTCTCTGGATAATCCGTTTCTCCCAAATCATCCAGCATGCGGCTTAGCATCGCAGACACTACAGACATAATTGTCACACCTTCAGTTAAGATGGCCTGATTCGCAAGCCTTGGATCAAAATGGCGGTGAAGGACGACCGGACTGCCATAGATGGCAGAACGAAGCAGGATTGACAGACCGCTTATATGAAATAGCGGCATTGCGCAAAGCCACTTGTCATTGTCCCTCAATCCAAGGTTGAGTACAGAGCCAAAAGCGCTGAATACATGATTGCCATATGTTTGCCTGACAGCTTTTGCCTTCCCCGTTGTCCCCGACGTATACATGATTGTTGCCGTCTCATTAAGGTCCATTTCTGTCAGGACAGGAAAGGGTTGCGGCTCTGTCTCTTTTAGTGAAGCTATTGTAATGATGCTGGCTTTGCTTTCCGTTTCCTTATCCGTAATCAAGAATGCAGCACCGGCATCCTGAAGCTGCCATTCGCGCTCATGATCGGTTAAACGTCCATTCAACAAGACCGTTTGGGCACCAATCATCATCAGCCCATGGATGATAAAGACCATCTCAGCTGAGTTATGCATTTGTACCGCCACCAGCTGTCCGCGCGAGACGCCGCATCTTGTGAGCCTTTCGGCATAAAGAAGGGACATCTGCCTCAATTCCTCAAAGGACCAGCAGCTTCCCTCAAAGAACAAGGCTGCTCTCTTTGGCGTCAAGGATGCACGTTGACTGAGAAATTGCGGTATTGATGATTTTCCTTGTGTAAACAACATATCCTCACCTTTTTCAATATGCAAAAATGGAAACAGCTTGACGAAACTAAGCGTCAAGCTGAATGTATCAAAATCAAGGGAATCTTGGGAATTGGCCAAAATCAGGTTTTCGTTTCTCCTTGAAGGCATCTCGTCCTTCTTTTGCTTCGTCAGTTGTATAATAAAGCAATGTGGCATCTCCAGCTAATTGCTGCAAGCCTGCCAAACCGTCTGTATCCGCATTGAAGGATGCTTTCAAGAACCTGAGGGCTGTAGGGCTCTTCTCAAGCATGATTTCACACCATTCCACTGTTTCCTTCTCCAATTCTTCCAGAGGAACTACTTTATTGACAAGACCCATCTCAAGCGCTTCTTGCGCATCGTATTGGCGGCATAAGTACCAAATTTCTTTCGCCTTCTTATGGCCGACGATTCTTGCTAAGTATCCTGCACCATATCCAGCATCAAAGCTTCCTACATTCGGTCCAGTTTGGCCAAAACGGGCATTTTCTGCTGCAATCGTCAAGTCACAAACAACATGAAGCACATGTCCGCCTCCGATTGCATAGCCGGCAACCATGGCCACAACCGGTTTTGGAATGACGCGAATCAAGCGTTGAAGGTCCAGTACATTTAAGCGCGGAATTTCATCATCGCCGACATAACCGCCATGGCCTCTGACCTTTTGGTCTCCGCCTGAACAGAAGGCCAAGTCTCCGGCACCAGTCAGGATAATGACCCCAATTTCTTTATCATCGCGGGCGCGAGAGAAGGCATCTATCAGCTCCATCACCGTTTTTGGTGTGAACGCATTTCTTACCTCCGGCCTGTTGATTGTAATCTTGGCAATCCCATTATATTTTTCATAAAGTATTTCATCGTATGTACGAATCGGAACCCATTCAATCGTCACTATATTTCCTCCTTTTAAAATATTCATTTACTATTCTACCAAATTCCGCAGGTTTCTCCACGTGAATTGCATGACCGGCATCCTCAAAAATATGCATTTCGTGATTTGGCAAGGTATCTGCCATCTGTTTAGCTATACGCACAAATTTCAAATCGAGCTCACCGGCAAGAACGAGAACTGGGATTTGCAGGCTGGCAAGGTCCTCCCATAAGGATGGCTGTGAGCCAGTACCCATCCCTTTCAGGCTTCCGGCAAGACCAATTGCCTTCTGCGCCAGCCTTTCTGCTCTCACACGTTCCTTCGCCTCCTGCGGAAGCCTCTCTTGAGTCGCAAAGAGCGGAAGCCTGCTCCATTCATCCGTGAATCTTTCCACACCGATATCCAAAATACGCCCAGCCAATCCTGCATCATGCATTATCCGGACATCCTGTTCCTCAATTGTTTTAAGTCCAGGAGATGAGCTTTCAAGGATAAGGCTCTTTACATACTCCGGATAGCGGACGGCAAACCCGAGAGCGAGCCTTCCTCCCATTGAATAACCTAGCAGGTGCACAGGCTTCCTTCCAAGAAAATTGAGGAGCACCTTCAGGTCATCTACAGCAGCCTCCATCCCATATCTTTCATGATGTTCAGGCGAATCTGTCTGCCCGTGGCCGAGCAAGTCAACAGCGATAAAGCTATACTGTTCTTTATACGCTTCCATCAGCCCGCTCCATGTATCAGCACTCCCCGTAAAACCATGGAGCAGCAGCACTGGAGAGCCATCCCCCTCTATGCGTACATGGTAGCGTATACCGTTGATGGTAATAAAATGCTCAGTCGACATGATGCACCGCTCTTATTTCCCGGGAAACACTTTTCACC
Organism: uncultured Bacillaceae bacterium; assembly: GCA_904501845.1. Lineage (GTDB taxonomy): Bacteria > Bacillota > Bacilli > Bacillales > Pradoshiaceae > Pradoshia. Next base: position 15,948 of record CAJGCH010000007.1, read on the forward strand.
AATTCACGATATGTTTCTACATCATACTTACGATTTGTCATAACCTCCACAATTCGAAAATCAGGATTCTCTGACCAGCTCACTATAGCTTTCTCCACTTCCTCCCATGTCGCCGGACAGACATAGTTAGCTCCATACAGCGATGCGGTGTGTTCAAAGCTTAATCCGTGTGGTGTCCCAAACAGTTCTTCAAAATGGCGTTCCTCCTGAGCCTGAGGCAAGTAGGAGAAAATCCCTCCCCCATCATTGTTAATGACAATGACAAGGAGCTGTAAGCGATGCATCTTCGCGGCAAGCAACCCATTCATATCATGGAAGAAGCTCAGATCACCAAGTGCTAGAACAGTCGGTTTCTCTGATGACGCAGCAACGCCAAGAGCCGTAGAAATGGTTCCATCTATTCCGTTGGCTCCCCTATTAGCGAATAGACGAATCTCTTTACGCGAGTCATGGAAGAATGTATCCATATTCCTTATCGGCATGCTGTTTCCTACGACTAAATTTGCCCGATATGGAAGCAGACTATCAAGTTTCGCGAAAAGCTTCCCTTCCTGCAGAACGGTTTGGTCGTGGATGGACCGAAGCTGCTGCTTAGCGACCTGGTCAATTCTCCTCCATATTTCCGGCCACTCTCCACTAAGCTCATAATCAAGCTCAGCAGAAATCCGTTTGCAAAAGGCTGTCTCATCACAATAAAGCATATGGGTACCCATCCCTGTCGGTTCCCTCCATCCTAAGCCGCCATCAATGACCAAATGGTTGACCCGCTCCATTCCCTTGATAAATAAAAGCAATGGTTTAGAAACTGGCATAGCTCCAAACCGGATAATCAAATCTGGCTTCAGCCTGTCGCATAAAGCAGAATCCTTCAGGAAAGTATCATATCCCTCAATGATTCCCTCCTTGCAAGAGCTGCTGCTCCTAAGCTGTGAAAGGGGGTCAGCGAGTATCGGGAAGCCCGTTTTTTCAGAAAGGCGGCCTACCGCTTCATCGAATCCCGGCTGGTCGATTGGTCCACAAATAATCAAACCACGCTTAGCCTGTTGTATCAGCTCCAAGCAATCAGCAAATTGTCCATCACTCAGCAGCGCCTTCCCTTGGCTGATGTCCATGCTGGCATTCCTCTGCTCGACTTTCACCCATTTCTTCATGTCTCTTAGATTCGGAATCAATGGTTCACGAAGCGGGATATTTATATGTACAGGGCCAGCAGGTTCTAAAACGGCAGTGCCAGCCGCCCTCGCCGCGACCGTCCTTGCATAATGAAGCATGGATAAGGCTGAATCAGGAAGGGACATTTCCACAAACCATTTCACATGAGACCCATACAAGTGCAGCTGATCAATTGCTTGCGGAGCCCCAATCTCTCTTAATTCATGCGGCCTGTCTGCCGTGAGCACAATTAACGGAACCCTTGCATAATGCGCTTCCACAATGGCTGGATAATAATTCGCAGCAGCCGTCCCAGAGGTACACAAAATTGCGACTGGACTGCGCTTCTCCTTGGCCATTCCTAGCGCGAAGAAAGCAGCAGAACGCTCATCAATATTTAAATGGACCTTCATCCCTTCATGCTCAGCCATGCAATAGGCGACTGGCGTGGACCTTGAGCCAGGGCTAATGACCACATCCCGGACGCCGCAGGCAGTCAATTCGTCTACAAAGGATGCAATATAGGCGGTTAATGCCTCTTGATGTTTCATATCCTTAATCCTCCTAAAGCATTTAGCATGGGCTTGAATTTCACTTTTGTTTCTGTCAACTCACTCTCAGAATCGGATCCTTCCACAATTCCGCAGCCCGCAAAGAGGGCTGCCTCTTTGCCTTTAAGAAGACCCGAACGAATGCCCACGGCAAAATCACCATTTCCATTCATATCCATCCACCCAATAGGTGCAGCGTATAATCCGCGGTCCATCCGCTCATACTCACTAATCTTCTCCATGGCAATCTTTCTTGGTGCCCCGCCAAGGGCCGGAGTCGGATGAAGTAATTCTACGAATTCCAAGATTGTGGCCGTTGGAAGCGACGTCCCTTTAACAGGTGTGTAGAGATGCTGGATGTTTGCCAGCTTCATCAGAATCGGCTCTGTTGGGATATCCAGTTCTATGCACTGCTCTTCCATCGCCTTCCTCATCATGCTTACCACGAATTCATGCTCAGAACGATTCTTTTCATCGCTCAATAGCTCTAGCCCCAATTGTTCATCCATGCTCTCATCTGTCCCTCTTTGAGTGGAGCCCGCTAAACAAGCAGAGAAAATTTGTTTCCCTTCTTTCTTGATTAACCGCTCAGGTGAAGCCCCTATAAAGCAAGATTGCCCAGACTCCACAGCAAAAATGAAGCTTGCCTGCTGCTGGGACGCCAGATTGTGAAGGACTGTCCCGCTCGGCACCTCCTCTTCAAAGTGAAGATCCAGTTCTCGCGCAAGAACAATTTTGTCCATTAAGCCTGCTCGAATATCCTTCACTGATTGTTCAACGGCCCCTTTCCATTGCTCCACATTCTTCTCGTCAACATGGGAGAAGGAAGGAACGTCTTCTTTCATTGATTGAGGCATCTTTAGAAGCTGCTCTCTCTCATTCAGAAACTGCTCGATCGAACAATCATCACAATCGCCAGTGATCAATTTAGTAGAGGTTAGGTAGGTGCCTTCGGAACTTTCGGAAAGTAAAAAACGCGGCAAATAAAATAAATAGTCCCCGAAATCTTCCCAAAGTCCCCTCGGGACTGTCTTCTCCTCCATGAATGAGAAGCCCCCAAAAACAAGCGGACCTGTTGCCGTCCCTTGCTGGCAAGCATCATTTACGGCAATCCTATTCACAAGCGCTTCCCATTGTTTTCGTACTTGAATGAAACGGCTTGCTCCTTCATCAGGGTGTATTTCGGCTGCAATTCCCAGACCGCAAAGAACTACATCTCCCTCACGATTTTTCCAATAAAAACGCTCACCTTTATATGAATTATTGCTAGATTGATAGATTTGCAATGGTTTCAAAGTGGCCACGGCTTCAACATGACTAAATAGGACAGCCTCGTTTGTCTGTCTTACAGTTTTAATCGTCTCAGCCAATCGATGTTTTATGTCTGTTATCTGCTGTAATGCCATTCAAATCCCCCCACCGGTCGTATATCCATAAGCCTTCTTAAAGATACACCCGTATAATTTACCCTGTCAATTTTTGTATAACACGATGATTAGCACTCCATAAGAAAAGCCCTTTCATCCAAAAGTGGAATGAGCGCTATAAAAAGATTGACACTTCCCCCGCCGTTTCTCTACACTATTTTTAGTATATTATAGTGGATGGGGTAATGCTTTAAATATGAACTATTTCATTTATTTGAATTTATAATTAGTTTATCATGATTCTTTGCCATCGTTCGCTAGTTATTTTTAGCGTAAAGGAGTTTACCATTATGGAGCATCTCTCGACCAAAGCCGAGAAGATTTACTACCGGAAGAAAAACTGGCGCGTATGGTGGAAATTAACGAGGCCTCATACCTTAACGGCCGGCTTCACACCGGTGCTAGTTGGAACAGCTCTAGCCCATCAGCATGTCGAATCCCTTCATTGGGGACTCTTCATTGCCATGATGGCTGCTGCTCTCCTCATCCAAATTGCGACAAATCTCTTCAATGAGTACTACGATTTCAAACGCGGGCTCGACACCGAGGAATCAATTGGAATTGGCGGCGGCATTGTACGGGAAGGAATATCACCGAAAGCGATTCTGACTTTAGCTATGTCCCTTTATGGGATCTCCATCTTGCTTGGTGCATACATATGCTCAAACAGCAGCTGGTGGCTAGTCATCATCGGGCTCCTATCCATGTCCATGGGGTATTTTTATACCGGCGGGCCATATCCCATTGCTTATACGCCACTTGGTGAGCTGACATCCGGCTTTTTCATGGGAGCATTAATCATCATCATTTCCTTCTTCATCCAAGTAGGAGAGGTCACATATGATGCATGGCTGATTACCGTGCCATTCTTCCTGACTGTTGGTGCCATCATGCTGTCCAATAATATCCGCGACCGTGTAGGTGATCAAAAAGGCGGACGTAGGACGATTGCCATCTTAATTGGCCATGACAAAGCTGTCATTCTCTTAGCCTTCATGTTTGCCATCTCGTATATTTGGGCATTTGTCTTGATAGGCCTTGGCATCACTTCTGCATGGACATTGCTCGTTCTTCTCAGCATTCCAAAAGCTATTAAAGCCGTCAATGGCTTTAAAGGCAAACAAGCACCGATAGAAATGATGCCTGCAATGAAAGCAACCGGACAAACCAACACCTTCTATGGCCTTTTGTTTGCACTCGGCATGCTAATCGGGTTCATTATCTAAGACTGCAATAAAGAGACTTTTGGATGACTAAGACTTTAAAACCAAAGGGTTTGAGAATGCTTATATTCTCAAACCCTTCTTTCATTTTGATACATCCTTCATAGACAGACCTTCAAAGCAATAACATTGATTCCATTTTAACTGAAGGCGCAGTCGACATAAAAAACTACTAAGTTCAGGTTCTTTCTGCATTCTGAGACCTCCTGTTTGGGAGGTCTTTTCTTTTACTCTCCAAGGTTTCCTTCAAAATTATCAGGGTATTGTATGGATACAGGATGAATCTGCCAGATTCAAAGGGCAATAAACCAATGAAGGACGTGAAGACATGATATCGAAGGAACAAATAAATCAATTAAAAGATAGATTAGAAAAACAAAGAGCTGACCTGGAGAAAAAGATTCAATCAGGCAGGAACTCGCGTATGGATTTGAGCGAGAGAGATTCTGTCAGTGAATTATCCGCATACGATAATCACCCTGCAGATCTCGCTACCGAATTATTCGAGCGGGAAAAGGATATAGCCCTCCACATTCATGAAGAAGAGCAGGTGAATCGGATTGAGGATGCTCTGCAGGCAATCGAAGAGGGGACATACGGGAAGTGCAAGGAGTGCGGCAGGGAAATCCCATTCGAACGCCTAGAGGCCCTCCCTGAAGCCCTCTATTGCACAGAGCATGCAGAAGCCGCAGACCGACGTTCTGATGAAAGGCGTCCAAGTGAAGAAAGCCTCATCAAAGACCCGCGCAAAGATTCCATGCAACGCAATTATGACTCTCGCATTGAAGATTACCGCGACAGCTTTGCTGATGCTGCCCGTTATGGCACATCGGAGACACCATCAGATATGGTCAATAGCAAGGGCCGATATGATGATATGTATCCAGAGGAAGATTTGTCAGGCGATTCCCCAAATGATTTGGATGATTTTGTCGGCAATGGACCTGATGGTGAACGAACCATCTATCAGAATGAAGATTTGCGGGAATATGAGGAAGAACTAGACGAAGAAGGGGTTGAATCCCCGCTCGGTGATATCCCGTATCGAAAAGAGGATAGCTATTTGACCGATAAGAAAGACTAAAAGGCAAGCCCCATTTGCGGGCTTGCCTAGGTTTTTATGCTTTTATAATAGGAGAATTCGCAGGCTTTACATGCCAAATATCATTTGCATACTCAGAAATCGTCCGGTCACTTGAGAAGAAACCTGAGTTTGCGATATTGATCACACTGGATTGATTCCACCATTTCTTGTCCTGGTAGGCTTGTGATACTCTTTCCTGCGCTTTCACATAGGAGTCAAAGTCACGAAGGACAAAGTATTGATCGTTCTCGATCAATAAGGAATCATAAATCACATCAAACATGCCATTCGTATTCGGGAAGAACCCATTCACCAGCTGGTTGACAGCCTCATGTATTCTCCTGTCGAGCATATAGTATTCTGAAGAATGATAGCCCCCATTAGCCTGGTAATTCATGACTTCCTCAGAGCTCATTCCAAAGATAAAGATATTATCCTTGCCGACCTGTTCATAAATCTCTACGTTCGCTCCATCCATTGTCCCGATGGTCAAAGCGCCATTCATCATGAACTTCATATTTCCGGTACCAGATGCCTCTTTGCTAGCAGTTGAGATCTGTTCACTCACTTCAGCAGCCGGGAAGATTTCCTCCGCAAGGGATACACGGTAATTTTCAAGGAAAACGACTTTTAAATAGTCATTTGTCTCTTTATCGTTATTAACCTTTTCAGCAACCGTATTTATTAGCTTGATAATCTTCTTTGCGTAATAATAACCCGGTGAAGCCTTAGCCCCAAATATGAAGGTCCTTGGATGCGGGCGGAAACTCGGTTCTTCCTTCATACGATTATATAAGTACATGATGTGGAGAACATTTAATAATTGCCGCTTATACGCATGGAGACGTTTAACCTGTACATCGAAAATGCTATCAAGATTGACCTTGATTTGATTTTGCTTGAAGATACGCTCAGCAAGCTTGACTTTATTTTCATGCTTCACCTTCTCAAGCTGCTCAAGAAAAGCGGCATCATGCTTGAATTGCTCAAGTTTCTTCAGAGAAGGCGGCTCCACCTTCCACTTGTCCCCAATCGATTCTGTGATTAAGTCAGAAAGGGCTGGATTTGATTTCATGAGCCAGCGGCGATGCGTGATTCCATTCGTCTTATTATTGAACCGCTCCGGGAATACCTGATAGAAATTATTCATTTCGCGTTTCTTTAAGATCTCCGTATGCAAATGTGCGACTCCATTTGTGCTATGGGTGCCCACAATAGCCAAATGAGCCATTTTCACTTGATCATGGGCTATGATGGCCATATCCTCAATTCTTTGCCACTGATCAGGATACATATCCCAAAGCTGCTTGCAGAATCGCTCATTAATTTCCTGAACTATCATGTAGATGCGCGGCAGAAGCGGCTGAAACAAGCGTACAGGCCATTTCTCCAAGGCTTCAGACAAGGTCGTATGGTTCGTATAAGAAACGGTCTGAACTGTTATATCCCATGCCTCTTCCCACGCAAGCCTCTCTTCATCCACTAAAATTCTCATCAATTCAGGAATCGCAAGAACTGGATGCGTATCATTGATATGTATAGAAACATAATTAGGAAGCTCTCTGATATCCTTTTGCTTACTTCTGAAAGAATTCAAAATCGCATCAAGGCTAGCCCTTACTAAAAAGTACTGCTGCTTCAAGCGAAGAATCTTTCCGCTATCCTCCGCGTCATCTGGATAAAGGAACTCTGAAACCATTTCCGTCTCTCGCTTATAACGCATAATATCATCATGGAAGGGAACATTAGCTGGTTCCGCATTCCACAAACGAAGCGTATTGACGGTTTCAGTTTGATAGCCGACAACCGGAATATCATACGGGACCGCCAAGATTGGCTCTGCATCCCTATGCTTGAAGCTTAGACGGCCTTCCTCATCATAGTAGGATTCCACATTGCCCCAAAATGGCACCTCAACAGCCAAATCAGATTTGCGCACCTCCCAGACCTGACCATTTTGAAGCCAGAGCTCAGGGTACTCTACTTGGACACCATCGATGATTTTTTGCTCAAACAAGCCATGCTTGTAGCGAATCCCGCATCCATGCCCCGGTAAATCGAGCGATGCGAGCGAATCCATAAAGCAAGCAGCCAAACGGCCAAGCCCTCCATTGCCGAGAGCGGAATCGGGCTCATTCGATTCCAGCTCGTCAAGGCTGATTCCTAGGTCTCTGAGCCCTTCTTCGACGACATCATGAATGCCAAGGTTGAGGATATTGCTCCCCATAATCCTTCCCAGCAGAAATTCAATCGATAAATAATAGACTTGCTTCGTTTCAGTGGAACGATATACTTGATTAGTTTTAATCCAATTGGTGCTGATATATTCTCGAATCATGTTGCCTAGTACATGGTACTGGTCTTGCGGACTCGTCTCTTCGAAGCTCTTTCCCACGGACATCTCTAGCTTGGATAAAAAGGCTTTCTTAAATTGTTCTTTATTTTCAAACATCTAAAAATCATGCCCCCTAAATCAAGTCTGTATATAATCTCTCATACTCAATAGCTGAGCGTGCCCAGCTATAATCTTTCTCCATTGAATTCTTGACGATTTTCTTCCAAACATCTGGTTTCTCATAGAAGGACAAAGCCCGCTGAATCGTATATAGCATGTCATGAGCATTAAAGTTCGTAAAGGAGAAGCCGTTTCCATCCCCTGTATATTCATTATATGGCTGTACCGTATCGCGCAGGCCTCCTGTTTCACGCACGATTGGCAAAGTGCCGTAGCGCATCGCAATTAATTGGCTCAAACCGCATGGCTCAAACTTAGACGGCATAAGGAATAAGTCAGCCCCAGCATAGATTTGGTGCGCAAGATCTTCATTAAAACCTATATGCACACGACATTTATCCGGATACCACTGAGCTGAATAACCGAAGAAGTGCTCAAATTCCGGATCACCAGTTCCGAGCAAAATAAATTGGACATCCTGCTGCATAATTTCATGGAAGACAGCCCGTACTAAATCAAATCCTTTTTGTTTCGTCAGACGGGAAACAACGGCAATTACCGGTTTATCCTCGGCAACCGGTAAGTTGAAATACTCCTGCAGCTTTTTCTTATTTATCTTCTTGCCGGCTAAATTATTTGCGCTGAAAAGACTAGCCAAAGCCTGATCATTCTTCGGATTGTACAAATCATGATCAATCCCGTTCACAATGCCGTATAGATCCTGATTCCTAGATTGAAGTATGCCCTCAAGCCGCTCTCCAAAATACGCTGTTTTGATTTCTTCCTTATAGGTTGGGCTGACAGTCGTGATGGCATCAGAATACGTGAGAGCTGTTTTCATGAAGTTGACACACCCGTCGAACTCTACCTGGTTAAAGTAATCATAATGCACGCCAAGCACATCACCAAGGAAGCCTTTTTCATAGATTCCTTGGAACATTAAGTTATGGATAGTAAAGACATTCTTCACATGAGCCAGCTTCGTATGCTGATGCTGGGTCTTCAAAAGGAATGGAATCATGCCTGTGTGCCAGTCATGGGTATGTATGATGTCAGGCAGGAATGGAATATGGTAAAGCGTCTCGACAGCTGCCTTGCAAAAATAAGCAAAACGCTCTCCATCATCGAATTGCTCATATAATTTTGGACGATGGAAGTAGTATTCATTATCCATGAAATAATAAATGACACCGTCATACTCCAATTCATATATACCGCAATATTGCCTTCTCCAGCTTAGCTGAACCTCAAATTCAGCAATTCTTTTAGCGGAATCAAAAAAATGGGCAGGGATTGTTCCATACTTCGGAAGCAATACTCTAACCTCATGCCCAAGTTTCTTTAATTCTTTTGGAAGGGA
>CAJGCH010000008.1 GCA_904501845.1 uncultured Bacillaceae bacterium
GATTCCCTGTGAGGTCAGGATGATGGAGGAGGCAAGCTTATGCCGCTGCTTTTTCTCCTCATAGCTCGCATTCGGGTTCGTCAGCTCAAGCTTATCCCACAGAGTATGGTTGTCATGTGCCTCAACATAGGTTAGCACCTGTTCAGGGTCGCGATAGGTTGAGAGACTGCGATCATAATCAAGTCCGGCAGTAATGCCTTTCTTGATTCGTTCTTCCATATTGGCCTTTCCATTGATGAAGCCGTTATCCTGGTCAAGGAAGACACTCCCCTTGAGGCCGTCGCGGATATCGTCATTGAAGTGGGCAATGCCCGGCATCTTTTCTGCATTTTTCTGGTTCGCTTTTTGATCAGGCGCTAGCGGTGTATTCAAGTCCCATCCCTCGCCATGCACGATGAAGGTTGGGTCAATACGCTTTAATTCCTTGCGGACGAGGTTCATCGTTTCGACATCATGAATCCCCATTAAATCGAAACGGAAACCGTCTAGCTTATATTCCCTTGCCCAGTAGGTTGACGAGTCAATAATAAACTTTTGCATCATCTTGCGCTCTGAGGCAGTGTCATTTCCGACACCTGTCCCATTGGCTAATGTCCCATCCTCATTGTAGCGATAGTAATAGCCTGGAACTAATTTATGGAAGTTTGATTCAGCTGCATCAAACATGTGGTTATAGACAACATCCATCACTACTCGAAGGCCTTCCCCGTGAAGGGTTTGGACCATCTGTTTCAATTCCTTTATTCTTACCGCAGGGTCATAAGGATTAGTTGAATAAGAGCCCTCCGGCACATTAAAGTTCTGCGGATCATAGCCCCAATTGTATTGGGCTTGGTCAAGCTTCGTTTCATCTACCGTTTTATAATCATAGATTGGCAGGAACTGAACATGCGTGACTCCGAGGGACTTAATATGATCAAGGCCTGTCGGCAGCCCATTCGGCCCCTTTGTTCCAGTCTCTGTCACCCCCAGGAACTTCCCTTTTTGCTTGATGCCGCTCTCAGGCTGAATAGACAGGTCACGTACATGCAATTCATAGATAATGGAGTCTTCCGGATTACTCAGTTTGGGCTTTTTATGCTTCGCCCATCCCTTTGGGTCGGTTTTGGAGAGATTGATGACCGCTCCCTTTACTCCATTGACGGAGGCTGCACGCACGTAAGGATCAACAGCTTCATTCCACTTATCGCCGATTTTGACTTTATATGTGTAAAGGAGACCATCATGATTTCCGTGCAGCTTAGCGGTCCATGTTCCTTTTTCTCCTTTTTTCATTGTTATTTCTTTGCCTGTTTTGTCATCCCATTTCTTATAGACGACAAGCTTGGCCTCTTGGGCAGTTGGGGCCCAAAGCCGGAATTTTGTCGAGTGACGGGAATAAGTGTTTCCAAGATCATCGCCATCATAATAATAAAGGCGGTCAAACTCTTTTGTTCGTACGATGTTTCCTAGCTCAACCCTCTGTTCTCCATAACCTTCAATCTTGACTTCGTAGGTACCGCGAACATCCAATCTTGCCTTCGTTTTGATTTTGAATTTATTCGTCTCAGAGCTATCGCCATCTGCCGGAATAACTTCTTTAATATCCGCACCACTCAGCTCGATTTCAGCATCTTTGATGTCTAGCGGACTATTCGTTGCCACGGTGATTTCATCAAAATCATCCATGGCGGCTTTCTTTATGGCAGGCTCATTGCTCGGTTCTGAATAGTAGACTTCCTCATCTCCTGACATTACCCACACCTCCGCTTTTCCATCTTCAAACTGTTCAATCCAGCGGTCGCCTCCATCCTTTTCCCACGCATCAGTGCGGACAATAAAGCCGACTCTTTCATGCGTGCCATCTAAAGTAAAACGCGCTACCTTGCCAAATTCATCCTCCCCCGTAAATGGCCGAACATGACCATCGAGGTTCTCCGCCCATACCCATAAATCCCAATCCTTCTCATTGCCGGCGGCTTCCTGATAGTGAATGGTGATCTCGGTTTTATCAGTTTCTGCCTGGATGTTCACTTGCGGGAAGATCGTGAATAAGAGACAGATGATTGCCATGAGGGCCGTTACTCTCTTCTTGTCAGAAAACATGGTCAACTCCCTTTCATCAATTTAATAGGCAAACGCTTGCACTAAAAGAAAGCGCTTTCCACTACTTTCATTCTAGTAAATTGCACTATCCGACAAAAGATTATGTTTTCCCATATTTTTCAAAATAATTTCAAGTAAACACAGCCTTTCTACCTATTATGAGTATAAAGAAAACCCGATGCTGGTAAGCACCGGGCTTTCAGTTACGTTTCAATCTTCCCAAACGTTATCCATTCATTATGCGATTTATTTACTCTGTTTCCCAAGTTTCGCCTTTCAAGTCTGTTACTTTATCCCATGAAATCTAAAGCGGCATTCCTGTTTACTATGCCTATTCTACTATCATTGCACTTCAAGCTTCAAATCACCAGGATGGACCTTGCCAGCCATTTTCAGCAAGCGATGGATTGAAACGGCAATCAGAACCGGCAGAACCATGCCAATTGCAACATATACGAGAAATACTCCCCATCCTTGGTTTGCCAATATATTAATTGGGGCAATCAAAGAGCTTAATCCCATTCCCCCAAGCTCATACGGAACTTTAAAATCAAATACCATCGTGGCAATCGGTGCCGCTATAGCTGCGGCAGTGAATGCCGGGATGATGTAGATTGGATTCTTAATTAGATTCGGAAACTGAACTTTTGGCGTAACAATAGATTGGGCCAGGAATCCTCCGAAATCATTATCCTTATAGGACATCGCTGTAAAGGCCACAAATTGAACAGTGCATCCGATTAATGCTGCTGCACTTGAAACAGGATCGAGCTGTAACGCTATTGCCAGAGCCGCTGAGGATGCGGGTGTCATCAATAACAAGCTAAAGACTAATGAGAGAACAATCGAGCCAATAAGTGGAGATCCTTGTACAGATGAGGTGATTTGAGCGCTAATCCATGTTAGCAATGGCGTAGTCACAGCTGCCAGCCCAACACCTGAAATTCCCCCGACAAAGATTGCAGCAAGCGGAATGGCCATGATATCGAGTCTTGTCTTCCCAACCATCCTCTTACCAACATATGTAGCGATAATAGCCGCTAATACGGCAGATATTGGCTGCCCCGTCACAATGGTAAAAGCCCCCTCTGCCGTCTTCTGAATGGCTGCTCCTCCTACTGATGAACAAGCCATCGCACTGAAGATAACCAAGGAATTCCCGCCGAGCTGATAGGCAATCCCGGCACCCAGAGCAGGAGCGAGCAATACCTTAGCCGCACCTCCGATTGTTAAGAACATTTGCCAATCAAAATATCCTCCAATGGATTCGAACAAAAGCCCAATTCCAAGTGTAACCAATACGGCATTCGCGATACCTGTTGATGCTTTGTACATTCGGTCTATGATGTATTCTTTCCTGTTCACTTTCATCGTCTCCCATTCCTTGTTGTTTAAAAATTCTGATAAATATAGATAAAAATTACCTTTCCATCCATCCTTTATCATTTTCTTTAATATTTTGATATATTAACATATTTCTTGGAAAAAGAACATAATATTTTGATAATTTAATTAATTTGTTGAAAATGGTCTTAATTTCAATTTTTATGACAAAATAGGAAAATTTCATTTTTTACCAAGTGAAAGAGATGATATATTATTACAGGGGGTGAACTAAATTTGAAAACAGTTAAATCATGGATCAGCTTAATAGTTGTCTTAACAATTTTATCAGTCATCACTGCCTGTAATAATGAATCAAAGGAAACTAATAGTACAGAAAAGACTGCATGGGAAAACATCCAGGAAACTGGCGTTTTGAAGGTTGCGACATCAGGAACCCTCTTCCCAGCCTCTTATCATGATTCTGAATCCAATGAACTAACCGGGTATGATGTCGAGGTGGCAAAGGAACTGGCCAAGCGTCTGGATCTTGAAATCGAATTTACCGAAATGGCTTTCGATGGCATGCTTTCTTCCATTAATAGCGGGCAGGTTGATTTCGCAATCAATGACATTACCGTCACGGACGAACGGAAGGAAAAATTCGGGTTCACGGACCCGTATAAGCATTCTGTCGGGGCAGCCATCGTGCGCAAGTCTGACCAATCTGGCATAGACAGCCTCGAGGATTTAAAAGGAAAGAAAGCAGCTGGCGAGGCAACGACAACCTATATGGAGGTCGCCCGTTCCTACGGAGCGGAGGAAGTCATTTATGATAATGCGACCAATGATCAATACTTGCGCGATGTATCGACAGGACGCACCGATGTCATCTTAAATGACTATTATACGCAGTCATTGGCTGTATCCTATTATTCAGACCTTGATATTATGGTACATCCAACCATTCGCTATAATCCGAGCAGCGCCTCCATCATTCTTAAGAAGGAGAATGAGGATATGCGCGATGCCTTCAATAAGGCTTTTAAGGAAATGAAGGATGACGGAACACTCACGAATTTATCGAAGCAATTCTATAACGATGCTGACGTGAGTGAAGAAATCAAACTAGACGAAAGCAAGTAGGGATGGGCATGGAACAAATTCAATGGCAATATTTATTCAATCCCAGCCTGGCAGTCGAATCTCTGCCATATGTTTTAGAAGGACTGTGGAATACATTGTTCATCTCATTCATAAGCATGGCATTCGGCCTTGCGCTTGGGCTTTTCCTCGCTCTAGGACGCAGTTCGTCCAACTGGCTGCTGCGGATGCCTTCAAGTCTCTATATTTCATTTATGCGCGGGGTGCCCATTCTCGTCATCTTGTTCATTCTCTACTTTGGCTTCCCGGTTATTGGGATTGAGTTCACGGCCTTGCAGGCAGCCGTGATTGGGTTCAGTCTAAATAGCGCCGCCTACATCGCTGAAATCAATCGCTCTGCTATCAACGCTGTTGACCGAGGACAATGGGAGGCATCGACTTCACTAGGGCTTTCTTATTGGCAAACCTTGAGGGGCATTATTCTTCCTCAAGCCGTCCGGATTGCCCTCCCTCCCCTCTCTAATGTCATGCTTGATTTAATTAAAGCATCATCGCTCGCTGCCATGATTACCGTTCCGGAAATTTTCCAGCACGCGAAAATTGTTGGCGGACGTGAATTGGATTATATGACGATGTACATCCTCATCGCGCTGATCTACTGGGCCATTTGCTCGGTCGTATCTATTCTGCAAAGATATTTGGAGAAACGGGCAGAGGTTTTTCTGAGGTAAGACAAGCTCCCTATCACCATTTTAGATTCCAGGCGAATCAAAAATGATGATAGGGAGTTTTTTTGTCAAAAGAAAAAAGCATTCTAGAATATTTTCTAAAATGCTTCATCTCATCTTAATCAAGGCCAGGTACTTTTAAGATTGCGTACCGTTTTGCGATTAAATGCTTCAGTTGTTCAAGGTCTTCTAGCGTAGTTTTATTTTGAATATAATCTTTGATTACGGGGGAAATAGTAAGGGTTTCTTTTTGGGATTCTTTTTTCGCTTCTTTATCTCTTAGCTCCATTGTCATCGTTCCTTCTATGTGGTTTATATATTTATTATACAATGACAATGTTACACCTAGGTTTCTGTCCTTTTACATTTTTGACTAATCAGATTTCAATTAATGCATTTCTTATATCAGTAACGGAAATATGCAGTGAATTCTTAAGCAAAAAAAGACTGGGCTACACCCAGTATTTACATAATACCTATTGCTAGATTATAAATAACTAATAAAGCGAATGATGCACCAATCAAATAGTATAATAGCTTTTTTCTTTTTTCCTTGGCTTTGACAGCTTCCTCATAATCACGATAGCCGGTTTGAATAGCATTTACCCAAACATCTCTCATCTGTTACCTCCATAAATTATGTATCAGGAACCTAATAAACCCTGACTTGCTCAGAGAAGATTAACTGTGCTTGATAGGCTCTTTGAATCAAGCACACCTTCTTTCTGGGATATGTTTGTAATTTCCCTGATTATGAACATCCTAAACCTGTTGGCATGTGCTTGAAACGAAACATGCGAATCCATCAAAAAGAGGCTGGGACAAAAGGCTTTAAAGCCAATGAAAAAAACTTTCGTTTAAAAATCTGATATAGAGTCTTAAAATTATTTTTAAATGTTAATGAACTTGTAATCATCCGGCTTTAGAAAAGGCGAAAATATAGAGGCACAATCATTTATGCACACGTAAGGCCAGCGAACAGGTATCAGCCAATTTTGGCTGTGATAACACCCAAAAGAGCTATTCAGGGAATACCCAAATAATAAAAGAGACTGAAAATAAAATCAGCCTCTTGTCTCATTGTATCTATCTTATTAAACAGCTATTTCTTTTTTGTTAATCTCCCGAGGAGAAACGCACCTGCGGCTACACCAAGAACGATGTTCGTTTTCTTGTTGAATACTTGCTTTGTTACAAGGTTAATGTTTTGCGGTCTTTCAGCAAGACGTCTCATGAAGTATCCATACCAATCGGTCCCGAAAGGAACATAGGTACAGAATTTATAGCCTTCTTTGGCAAGTTGATACTGAAGGTCTGTTCTGAACCCATAAAGCATTTGGAATTCAAACTTGTCTTTTGAGATATGATTTGCTTCGACAAATCGCTTCACATGCTCAATGATATGATGATCATGCGTGGCGATGGAAGTAAATTTGCCGTTCAGCAAATGATATTCAATCAGTTGGAGGAAGTTGTCATCAATGTCCCTTTTTTCTTGGTAGGCAACGTCCTTATTCTCATTATATGCACCCTTTACGATGCGAAGACGATAATCCTTTAAGCGCTCAATATCTTTTTGAGCTTGATAGAAGTATGCCTGAATGACCGTGCCTATATTGGGATAGGCTGGCGTCAGCTCCTCCAGTAAACGGAAGGATGGCTCTAGACGGTCATAGTTTTCCATATCAATATTAATGAACATCTCGTATCTGGAGGCAGCTTCGGCGATCTCCTTCAGATTGTCCAGACAGAATGCGTAATCGATATCAAGCCCCAGCTGTGATGGCTTTAATGAGATATGAGCATCGACCTCGTTGTCATGAATGGCTTCAATAACCTGGATAATCTGTTCCTTCGCTTTAATCGCTTCCCCTTTATCGCTTACGAATTCGCCGAGGCTGTCAACGGTGCAGGAGATTCCCCGCCTGTTCAGCTCACGAATGCTTTCAATGGCTTCTTCAATTGTCGTGCCGGCGACAACAGCACTTGCCCCCATTTTTAATCCATATTTTTGTGCGGCTTGATTCAGGAAATGGTTCTCAGATAACGAAATAATAACATCTTTCATTTTCATATTGCAGCACCCCTCGATTAACAGCATAGCCGTGCATTTTTTATCTCTTTCGATGGATATTTTTGGTTCATTCCCATTTCATTTTACCAAGTTACCGTTTAATCTGACAAACTTATCAATGGATTATCCTACATTTTTTCGCACTTTCATTAAACTTATTCACAATTCTGGCCAGCGCGGTATATGTAAAAGACTGTTGGGCAGTTATGCCAGAAGAAAAGTGATGATACTTGAACAGAAAAGTTGGCCATACAAGTACCATAGATAGTTGGGTAAAATCATCAAGATTTTTCCGGAACAAGTAAAAATAGCGCCATGCAACAGCATTAGCGCTTAAAGTTGAAACTTATCATACTAAAAGAACGTATACCAATTAATCCCACTGTACAGAGAAAGGATGAAGATCACTTGCCAATCTGTCGAAAATGCGGAGAATCCTGGACCTGGTCTCAAACATTGAAGAGAGTGTTATCTTTTAGAAGAATCATGAAATGTCCAAATTGCTGCGAAACCCAGTATGAAAGTCAATCGTCCCGTTATAAGAGTTCTTTCATGATGCTCGTTCCAATTCTTCCGCTCCCGCTTTTTATATGGTTCGAGCTATCCATTTTACATGTACTTTTAATAGATTCCCTGATTATCCTTGTCATTCTCGGGATGCTGCCATTCTCCACCAGATTAAGCAATAAAGATGAAGCCATGTGGTAAAGAGCAGGTGATGAAGCTCTTCCTATATTTTTGTTTTTTGTAATTCCTCCGACCGCTCTAAAAATTCTTTAACCCTGTCCACATACTTCTGCTTATCATAACCATTATACAAAGCACTGGCCATGCGAACGGGGTCTCCAAAGAAGAAACGCTCATACAAAGTTTGCCTTGAACCGAAAGCGCTCATACAAACATCCCATGCCAATCTGTATAATTTGACGCGATTGTAGGCATCTCCATTTGCGGACTGGAGATATTTATCCAAATCAGGACGCAGCTCTGATTGGAAATCCTCTTCGGTTGGAATAGCCATTAAACCGCTTGCCCCCATGAGCTGCATGATTTCCGTGAAACGCGGATAGATTTTCGGGAAGTAATTCCTTGCCGCATTTAATGGCGCAAAATCCGGTGTCATGATTCCCCACTGGTCTAGTTTCGCATTTGCCTCCGATGCCGCCACATAAGCTTTAAGGGTTTCAAGGGCAATTATGACTTCGGAAATTTTCTCTTGAATATGCTGATATTGGCTAATATTGATGGTTTCAGCCATCAGCTCGAGAATGCCCAGCACGAATTCTGTCTTAGCAATATTCTTTGAAACGACTTGATGGGTCATATGGACAACGGCATTGCTTTCATTGTAGGCCTGATTGCAAATATTCACATCTCCCAGCGCAAAAACCCGGTCCCACGGGACTACGACATCATCAAAGACGACAATCGTATCCATCTCCTCAAACCGTGAACCAAGCGGATGGTCAAAGGAGGATCTTCCATAGTCAAATGACTCCCTGCAGATAAACTTCAAGCCTGGCGTGTTGTTCGGAATGGAGAATGCATAGGCATACGGGTTCTCCTCTTCGCCTTGTTTAAGCAAAGTTGAGGGGAAGACCATAATCTCATCTGTTATGCCTCCCTGAGTTGCCAAAAGCCTGGCCCCTTTAATCACGACACCATCATCTGTCTTCTCTTTAATCCTCGCGGCAATATAGGGGTCATTCAGCTTAGAGGCACTTACACCCCTGTTCACTTGAGGCTGGATAAGGGTATGCGTGAGCGAAAGATCGTTTTCCCGGCAGTACTCGTAATAGCGAATCATGTTTTCTTTATATCGTTCATCCTGATTCCCGAACATATCGGCCGCCGCTCCATAAGCCATTATGCCGACATTGATGTAATCAGGGGACCGCCCCATCATGCCGCCTGTATAAACCGCCCATTCCTGCATCATCCGGCGCCTGATTATCAGGTCCTCTTTCGTCTTCGGCTGAATAAAGGATGTTCCAACTCTACTTCCTGAGGAAGGGGATGTATAGGTCATGTACTCACGTTTGCCCGGTTGATGCTGAAGGTCATATAATTCAGCCTGTGATTTCATGACACCCTTAAATGCATCATGCTCAGAAATATTTCCGGTCACTTGCTTTCCATTAATCCACACATTGGCTTGTGCCTGATTGACTCTGTCTATGTACTCTTTTCCAGTTTTCGCACCCAGCTTAATCTCCTCCTCTTTTAATAAAGCGCTTACATTCTATCTTGCAAACATCGTACCATATGGTAATCTATAGGAAAAATACAAAAAAAGAGGACTTATTCATCTAAAAAAAGTATAGGTCAACCACTGGAGGTGTATCGATGGATATACGGCAGCTTCGCTATTTTGCGGCAATTGCAGAGGAAGGACAAATCACCAGAGCAGCCAAAAGACTTCATATGGCCCAGCCTCCCCTTAGCTATCAATTGAGAAGCCTTGAAGAGGAGTTCGGTCAGGCATTGTTTGAAAGAAATGGCAAGGTGATGGAATTAACGGAAGCCGGGAAGCTTTTGTATGAGCGGACAAACGAACTGTTCAAATGGGTAGAGGAAACCACCCAGGATGTTCAGCAAGTTGGCGAAGGCCTTAAAGGAACCTTGTCCATTGGAAGCGTAAAGTCTAGTTTTTCTTATTTACCCCCAAGGATTAAAGCCTTCAGAGATGATTTTCCGGATATCATATTTCAGCTTTATGAAGGGGATTCCTACCGGATTGCCGAGTATTTGCGAAAAAGGGATATTGAAATCGGTATTGTTCGGCTCCCGCTAGACCTCCATGATTTCCACACAAGGCCTTTACCGGCCGATCAATTTGTCTGCGTCCTTCCGAAAGAAGCTGACTCCCAAGGTAAGATTCATATGAATAACCTGGCTGATCTGCCAATCATGCTGCTTCATAGAGTCAGAGGAGTCGGATTATACGAACTCGTCATTGATACTTGCCAAGAACACGGCCTTGAGCTAAATGTTATATGCCATTGCCCTGATACCTCCATGCTTCTCACACTAGTAAAGTCAGGAGTTGGCGCTGCCCTTCTCCCTTTATCCGCCATTCCGCCCTTTTACTCAGAATGGCTCACTGTAAAAGAAATAGAGGGTTTACACATAAAATCTGAATCAGCCCTTATTTGGCTTAAAAGCCGGCGTTTATCCAAGCAGGCCGAACGATTCATTTCCAGTTTCCCTTCTTCTGGCCCTGATTCTCAATAATTTACTAAATATTTGAACAAAAGGGAAATATCGTATATGATTTCATATATGATTAACCATGTGAAAGGAAGGCGATAGTTTGATCGATTCTACCTTAAAAGGATTCTCAAATTGTGCCCAAATCCTTAGCGGAGCCAGCCATAACAGTCTAAAGGATGTGCCCGTTAACGGAACCGTCTATGGAACCTTATTGAATTTTAAAGCTTCCTACAGTGAATTAGAACCTCTTATGACGAACCAGCCCTATCAAAGACCTCCAGAAGCTCCTATCCTATACATCAAACCAAGGAATACATACAACCGCCATAAAGGAACCATATGGCTTCCAGATGGAATCCATCGAATCCAGATAGGTCCCGCACTCGGCATAGTCATTGGCAAAACAGCCGCAAAAGTAACAGAGGCTCATGCTATGCACTACATTGCGGGGTATACGATATTAAATGATGTCAGCCTTGAACATGACAGCCTGTACCGGCCGCCTATTCGATTTAATGCCTTAGATGGTTTTTGTCCGATCGGGCCTGAAGTAAAGGAAGCGAGCTTAGTCCAAGACCCTCATAATCTCAAAATCGATGTTTTCGTAAACGATCAGCTTATGCAGACAAGCCATACCAATGAGCTTGTTCGGCCAATCCCGACCTTGCTAGCGGACGTAACCGAGTTTATGACTCTTTATCCTGGTGATGTTCTTATGGCAGGCACCCCTAATAATCCGCCATTAGTCTGTGATGGGGATAGAATCAGGATAACGATTGACAAAATAGGCAGCTTGGAAAACCAGGTGCAGTCATCACACGGTAAAGAACAGGAGGGAAATGGATGAAGCATGCACGCGTTGCCTATAAGGGGTGTGTTCATATCGCCTCTGAAAGGGACGGAAAACTATTATTGCCTGATGGACGAATTGTTGAGGAGGAAGAGGTTGTGTGGCTGCCCCCTGTGAATCCTGGCAGTACGGTATTTGCTCTTGGGCTAAATTATGCCGACCATGCGAAAGAGCTTGATTTCACCCCAACGAAGGATCCTCTTATTTTTTTGAAAGGACCCAATACCTTCATTGGACATAGAGGTGAAACGAAACGACCCACTTCAGCCAAATTCATGCACTATGAATGTGAACTTGCTGTTGTTATTGGCAGAGCTGCCCGCCATGTAAAGCGTAATGAAGCGAAAGAATACATTGCCGGCTATACCATTGCTAATGATTATGCCATACGTGATTATCTCGAAAACTATTATCGGCCTAATTTGCGGGTAAAAAACAGGGACACCTGCACGCCTATTGGTCCATGGCTTGTCGATGCATCTGATATTGCGAATCCATTAAATCTCACGCTCCGAACTTATATTAACGGGAAGCTGACACAAGAGGGAAACACACGGAATATGATTCATACTCCCGACTACCTTATTGAGTACTTAAGCAGTTTCATGACATTAAATCCCGGTGATATCATTCTGACAGGTACGCCCGAAGGAGTGGAAAATACCGCTATCGGGGATGAAGTCATCACGGAAATCGAAGGCATTGGCCGCTTGCAAAATACCATCGTGAGTGCGGATATCCCTCTCATCCCTATTCATCTTTAATGGAGGTCCTGATTAATGCCCCATCTGATAATAGAGTACACGGATAATTTATCTCCCCATATTCAAGTGAAAGAGCTGCTGAAGAAATCGGGCCAAGTCCTTTCCTCCTTCCCAGATGTATATCCTATCGGAGGAATACGCGCTAGAGCCATTAAAGTAACTGATTATTATATTGCAGATGGCTCTGAAGACGACGCATTCGTCCATATGACGCTAAAAATAGGCGCCGGTCGGACGGATAAGGAGAAGAAGGATACTTGCGATAAACTATTTCAAACCTTACAGGATCATCTGCAGGATCTTTATCAATCCAGATATCTTGCCCTGTCACTCGAGCTGTATGAATTTAGTGAATTAGGAACCTATAAAAAGAATAATATCCATAAACGTTTTAAGTGAGTATCTCCTCCTAATGTTAAAAGGCGTATCCGCATATGGACACGCCTTTAAATATTTACCAACAGTTCCAGGCAGGGGTTAAGCGGAATCTTAATCCCGCCCAGACTGTCGACAAAAATTGACTGAGAATAAAAGCACTCTCAGTTTTAATGTTTCCTCTATAGACAGACTTCTCCTGCTCTCTTTTTTAGGCCATTCTTGGCGTTTTCCATAGCCAATTGGCCATCTTCTTTAGATTCACTGCAGCAAAAGTAAGCATTGCCTGCATGGACAAATTTTCAATTCCCCTAAGGGTTGTCCACCACATTCCATGCTTTTCCTTTGCATCGGCAAAGACCCGTTCAATTGATTCTTTGCTTCTTGCATAGATGATTTTGTTCTTTTCCGTATGACGGAGATGGGCGGCTTCCTCTAGGTGTCCCTCCCAAACATGGCGTTGAATCAGCTTCTGATGGTTTTTACTTTGGGTTCCGACAGATAGAAGCGGACATTCCTTACAATGAAGGGGATTGGAAAGATATTGACGATAGCCTTCCTTCGTAGTCGTGCGATAAGGCAGTTCTTCTCCTCCCAGATCATCAACTCTATTATACCAAAAATGAGGAATATTGGTTTTGTGAGTACTATTTTTTATGAAGCGCAGCCTCCTATTTTCGGCAGAATGGGCGAGACTCCTGTGGGAGAAGGAGGCAGGCTGATGACAGCTCTTGCCGAAGGCGAGCTGGCTCAGCGCTTCCCCCACGGAAAGCGAGTCCATTCTGCCGAAAATAGCTTTTCCTTTCAATTAAAGTGATAGAGCATAGAAAATACCCCTACATCGTTAGATTTTGGCTAACAATATAGGGGCAGTGTTTTAAACCCTAAATGGATTTTGTCTACAGTCTGAGCGAGATTTTAATCCCGCCCTATCGATTCATTACCTTGACAAAGAAAATCGTTCTGTCGCAAAATGTTAATCGAGTATACCTTCTTGGAAGCTTCCGTATTTCCCGCCATAGAATAATAGCGGCTTCCCTTCATTAAGAAGCAGCTCCTTCACCTCTCCAATAAAGACCGTGTGATCACCTGCCACCTGTGCACTGTGCACATCACAGAGGATACTGGCAATAGCCCCCTTTATTAATGGCCGATCATTAACCCAATCAAATTCTATCTCTCTTCTTTCATCTGACTGACCTGCAAAAAGCCGTGAAATGGCTTCCTGCTCCTCAGCCAATATATTGATGACAAAGTTTTGTGATTGCTGAATCTTCTCTAGCATTCTCGCCTTTTCACCAACTGACACCATGACTAGCTTTGGATTCAACGAAACGGACATAAAGGCATTTGCTGTCATCCCATGTACGATTCCATCGACCTTCGTAGTCAGAACGGTCACTCCCGTGGCGAATTTCCCCATCGCGGAACGAAACAAACGGTCATCCATTTTCCATCCCTCTTTTCAATCAAGATACGGTTATATGATGAATTCAGGTTTCTTTTTCACAAGCAATGGCTCTGCTGCCTTGCAAACTGCCCCTGTATGGACATCTAATACATCTGAGGCTTCATCAAACCAGCAGTCTGGTGCTTTCGCTCCCCAAAATGTCTGTCTCCTCGGATCATCCAATTGCCAATGCAGCGGGCCGACATCTGGGTCGCAAGTGAGGTAATCCCCGTTATACAGCTCAATTCGATGGCCATCCGGATCTCTTAAATACAGAAAGAAGGCATTTGATAAGCCATGCCGGCCAGGTCCTCTTTCAATCGAATGAGCAAACCCGACAGAAGCCAGCACATCACAGGCATGAATAAGCGCCAGCGGGTCTGGGAGCCAGAACCCAATATGATGCAGCCTTGGGCCAACTCCATTCATGAAGGCTTGATCATGCACGCCATGTTTCCGATGCAGCCAGCTGGCCCAAAGTTTCCCGTCTTCATCAACGGTGTCCTCTGAGCAGGAGAAACCAAGTTCATGACTGTAGAAATCATGCGCCTTTTGAACATCTGGGACAGCGCAATTCACATGGTCGATTCTCTGCACCCTTGCCCCCTTATAAAGATCATATCTTTGCAAGAGACGTTCCACTTGGTTCATTTCATGAAAGAATTCTATAGGAAGCCCGGATATATCCTGGATTCGCAAGGCTCTTCCAACAGCATGCTGGCTTCCTTTTTCCATCCACTTTGTCTTAATTCCTTTAGCGTTAAACATCTTCTCCAGTCCAGCCAAGTCTTGGTCGCCAGACACTTTATAGCTTATGACCTCCACACTAGCTGAGTCAGCCTTTTGAAGCACAAGACTATGGTGATGGATCTCTTCCAAACCGCGCAAATAAATATGCGTATCAGAGCTTTCCGTCTCAATAAATCCTAAAGCATCGATATAAAATTGCCTTGAACGCTCCAAATCCGTTACGTTCAAAACCGTCCTCGCTACACGAATGATATTGAAGTCCATAACTTCCTCCCTTTCCCTCGGTCTTCTTTACCGAATTTCAGACGCGGTTATCTGCTGCTTCTTTTTTACCCCGAATTTAGGAATGGTTTGTTCACCTATCGCGACATGGACTACCTGTGTTTCTGTATAAAACTCAAAGCTGTAATGTCCGCCTTCACGGCCTAACCCGCTGTTTTTTGATCCCCCGAATGGAATCCGCAAATCGCGCACATTGTGTGAATTGAGCCAAACCATGCCGCTGTCCACCTTCTGAGCCAGCCGGTGCCCTCTTTTAATATCAGTGGTCCAAATGTAAGCCGCTAGTCCGTATTTTGTATCGTTAGCCATTTCAAGCGCCTCTTCCTCTGACTTGAATGGGATGACAGCCATTACCGGACCAAAAATTTCTTCTTGGGCGACTGTCATATCATTTCGGCAATTCAGGAGCAATGTAGGCGCAACATAATTCCCCTCTTTTAACTCTTCAGGAATTTTGCCGGATATGACCTCAGCCCCTTCCTCCTTAGCCAGCCGGATATAGCGGCTTACATTCTCGAAATGCTCCTTATGGATGAGCGGTCCAATCTCACTGTTTGAGTTCATTGGATCACCGATGATGATGTTATCCACTCGTTCCTTAAGTAAGCGGACGAATTCATCATGTATGCCTTCTTGGACAAAGAGACGCGAATTCGCTGTACACCGCTCGCCATTAAAAGAAAAAATGCCCCATACAACGGCATCGAGCGCCTTTTCTAAATCTGAATCATCAAAGATGATTGCCGGTGATTTCCCTCCCAGTTCCATCGAGACCCGCTTCAGCGTCGCTGCTCCATTGCGGATGATTTCCGAACCTGTTTTCGTTTCACCCGTGAAAGAAATCAATTGAACATCCGGATGCGCAACTAAAGCAGCCCCGGCCGTTTCGCCGAATCCATGAACAACATTAAAGACCCCTTTGGGGAGACCAGCCTTGTCAATGATTTCAGCTAATTTATTGGCTGTCAGCGGGGACCATTCTGCTGGTTTCAGCACGACAGTGTTCCCAGTGGCAAGTGCCGGTGCTACCTTCCAGGTTTCCAGCATAAAGGGAGCATTCCAAGGCGTGATCAATCCTGCGACCCCTACCGGCTTGTGAATGGTATAATTGATAAATGCCTCATCGACCTGATAGGCTTCTCCGACCAGCCGGCTATTGACCATTTCGGCATAAAAACGGAAATTTTCTGCCGCCCTTGCAGCCTGCTTCTTCGTTTGACTGATTGGCAGTCCGGTATCTAAAGACTCCAGATATGAAATTTCCTCCGCTTCCTGTTCAATCAAATCCGCTATTTTTTTGATATAGCTCAACCGCTCCTGCACGGGCAGTTCTCTCCACGGTCCATGCTTGAACGCATCTCTCGCAGCCGCTACCGCTATGTCGATATCCGCTTTGCTCCCCTTAGCTACCTGATTGATTTCCTTATTTGTAAAGGGACTTATATTAGCGAACATCTCATTTGAATTCGCTTCCAAAAATTCACCATTAATATAATGCTTTATATTGCGAATTGCACCGGCATCCATCGAATTCCTCCTGTCCATTAAAATTATTGATTAATACTTTCCAAATACCCGTATGTTTGCAGAGTTTCCTTAATCTCATCATGAAGTTTGCCAGAAGGCATTTCCATCGGCGGCCTCATTGCCGGGTGAATCTTGCCGATCATCCCCATCGCTGCCTTCAACGGCCCTGGATTAGTCTCCTTAAAAAGCACATCGTTTAGGGGCATCAGTTTATAATGCAGATCCAGCGCCTTGTCAATCTCTCCAGCAGTCCAATAATTATACAGATCAGCAACTTCTTTAGGAGCGATACATGCCGTTGCGCTTATATGGCCCGCTCCCCCGATAGCCAGCATTGGATAACAGAGAAGCTCAATCCCTGAATAGAGCAGAAAATCTCTTCCGCAATTGAGTAAGACACGGTTCACATGCTCAAAATCTTTATTGGATTCCTTTACTCCAATAATATTCGAGCAATCCTCCGCTAACCTTGCCAGCGTTTTCACTTCAAGATTAACTCCGGTTCTTCCCGGAATATTATAGACAATGATTGGAATATCAACGGAATTAGCCACCGTTTTGAAGTGGTTATATAATGCTTGCTGGTTAGGCTTGTTATAGTAAGGGACGATGACCAATGCTGCATCTGCCCCCATTTCTTGAGCTCGCTTTGTTAAGTGCAGGGTTTCCTTCTGATTGGCTGAACCTGTACCAGGCATTACTGGAACTCTTTTAGCGGCTGATTTGATTGCCGTCTCCATCACAAGCTCTCTTTCTTCGATAGACAAGGAGCTCGGTTCACCTGTAGTCCCGCACACGGAAACTCCATGAGAGCCGCTATCAATATGCCAGTCTATTAGGTTCCTTAAGGTTTCAATGTCAACTTCCAGTTCAGCGTTAAACGGGGTAATAATTGGGGCGATTGATCCTCTCAGCCTATTCTTTACATCCTCAAACATCTAATCTCTCCTTTTTCAGTATATTCAGATATTTTTACGTGAAGGATGACGGTGAGCCACCCCTATAAAATCTGCTGACTGTTCTTCTCTTTCCGATTGAGAAAAGCATCTAGCGTATTCTTTCGATGCTTTCTAATAGTAGATTCAATTTCGTCTAAAGGAGCCTTTTCCTGCAAACATTGAATCAGCTCAGCATGCTCCTGGATGGATTGCTGCGCCCTTTTAGGCACCATGGAGAAAATAGATTTACGCACCCTGTCCATTCGGTCCTGTGTCTCCTCGATTTTTTCTATCAAGACAGGATTCCCGCATTTTTGAATGATGCTCGCATGAAAGGCACGGTTCAGTTCTCCAAATAATTCAAATTCAAATTCTCTGACTGCTTTTTCCATGTCATGGTTTAACTGGACCAGCCGCTCAATATCCTCACTCGTCAATAACTCGGAGCTGAGCGCTGTGGCATAGCCCTCTAAAACACTGAGTACATTGAGCGTATCAATATACTTATTTTCATCAATGCTTGTAACAACCGCCCCGCTGTATGGTTTGTAAGTAATGAGTCCTTCTGATTCTAATTGTCTGATCGCTTCTCTGACCGGAATGATGCTCATTCCCATTTCTTTTGCCACTTGATCAATCACAATCCGTTGTCCTGAGCCAAAGGTACCGTTCAATATGCCAGTTCGTAAATGGTTATACACAAATTCTTTTTTGCTCAAAGTTTTTACATTCCTTTCCATGTGAGTATCATATATGAAATCATATATGATTTCAATAAATTGTTGAATATTCAGAATAAATTGGGGCTATATTCCTGTTTATAGGCTGGTGAATTTTAAGCACAGAAAAAAGCAACCTCTCAATCGAGAAAGGATGCTATTTTAACCTGTCATTATTCAATGAATTTACGAACTTGATAGGGAATAACTCATGATCACCAATTCACCTTTAGCCCCTATTCTCCGCTCCCCATCGTCAACGAAGCCGCACTTCTTATACAAGCTTTGTGCGGTAAGATTTTTCACATTGACCGCAAGGATGATTTCTGTCATGTGTTGAAAATTGGAGCGAACAAACTCAGGCAGCAGGCTGAGAGCAATCTTTGCGTACCCTTTTCCTTGGTGGCGAAAATCTGTTGAGAATGCACGGATTAGTATGGCATGCTTATTCGTTGTGTAGGTGCTAATCCCTTCTCCTAGATGCAGGACGAAGAAGGTGACTAGTTGCCCTTCTTCAATTGCTAATACCGGGAAGCGGTTAGTATCAATATTGGAAAGCTCTATGCATTCAGCAGGTATAGCGGTATAGCGTAAGTGTTCGTCCTTCAATTGATATTGTTCAATTAATGCTTGGTTGTGATTCTTGTAAAAGTGAAGCTCCATCATCCCATCTCCCCCGAAAAGAACGTTTGTTCTTATTGTACCAATATACCCCAGATGGGCTCAATCACTTTATAATCAATTACTTTCTTTTCATCGGATAAGATTTGCTCTCAAAAGGAATTTCCGAAATGCCATTTACTTGATTAATATAAACGGCCATGGCAAATAAAACATTGGCCAGTAAGCCTAGGAAACTGAAAAGAATTTCAGGGACGTCCCGTTCTTCACTGACCTTATGTAGAGCCCTGTATGATTTCTTCGCTTCGCTTCGTGCTGAATGCAGAGCACAAGCAGCCTCTTTTCCTCCGGGCAGAACAAACTGTTTTGTCTTCTCTCCTGTTTGTTCGACATAGAAATCGTACCTTCCACTAAGCCATTGCAGGTCGTCTTCCATGATAGCCAGTTTTCCTCGTACGGAACCATTTGCATGATAGCAAAGGGGCTGAATCATACACAGATCATTCTTGACGATTTGTTCTTCCTCTGTCAGCAAGGGGAATACAGCCCCTATGCTTGTCGTTAAACTGTCAGTACGAATTTCATAATCCACAAGACAGCTTTTCTCCCGCATGAACGGATAACTAGAATAGCGCCAATCTTTTTTCATGATTTCCCCCTCATATTTCAAGATAGATGATTTTGTATGAAATGCACTTCAGGAACACCATGGACATTGTTAACGTAAAAGGCCATTGCGCAAGCCAGATTCGATAATAATCCGGTGAATTGGAACAGCCATTCAGAACAAAGTTCTTCCTTATTCACATGATAAAGGGCCCCGATAGACCAGTTTTGGATCATTCCAGACTTGATGGAGCATTATCGTGGCTAGCGGTCCTTGAGGCAGGACAAATTGCTTCAGCGCCCCCCTGATCCGCCGCATATAAATCATAGCTCCGGCTTAGCCGGTGCACATCTTCTTGTTTGATTGCCAGCATTCCTCTGACTGATGCATTCGCATGATAGCACAGCATTTGAATATGCTTTAAATCCTCGAGCAGCGGAACTTCCTTTTCTGTTAAATACGGTAATACCATGCCAATGCTAACCGTAAGGGCATCTGATAATCCTTCATAATCAACCTTGCAGCTTTTCTCTCTCATATATGTATAGCAAATATACCGTAAATCCCTTTTCAGTGATTATCGTAAATCGCATATGGAATCACCTGTCGTTTTTCTAAATAAGGATCCTTGAACGTGTATGCACTCGTTTGAAAGACCCGTAATATATTTTCTGGAGTGATGATTTTCCCAGGCTCGTCAAATCCCATGATGGTACCTTTATGAAAAAGCAAAATACGGTCACAATAACGTGCGGCTAAATTAATATCATGAATAGCCGCTATCACCGTCTTTCCTTCTTGGACAAGTTTTTCAATCACTTCACATATCTTCACTTGATGGTAAATATCTAAATCAGAGGTCGGCTCATCCAGCAAAACCACTTGAGATTGCTGTGCAATGCTCCTTGCCAGGAAAACAAGCTGACGCTCACCGCCCGATAATGTCGTGATGAAACGTTTTTTTAAACATTCAATCCCCGTTAGTTCCATCGCCTTATCAGCAATTCTCAAATCTTCCCGTCGGATTCCTTGCCATTTCTTACGGTGAGGGTGCCTGCCCATCTGGACGATCTGTTCTACGGTAAACTGGTATTCGAGCTCCGTGCTTTGGGGCATATAGGTAATCGCCCTCGCCACTTCTAAATCTGTGAGATCCTTCAATCGAGCAGTATTAAGCTCAATATAGCCCTCATCCGGTTTCAATAATCTCGCCATCATACGAAGCAAAGTGGACTTACCCGTTCCATTTGGGCCAATCAGGCCAATGAATTGACCTGAATGCAAGGTAAGATTGACAGATTGGATGATGGACCGGCTGCCTCTGCTAAAAGAAACATCCCGCAGCTGCATGATTACACCCATCTCATAATTCCCCTTTCTTTTTATGCCTGATGATTAAATAAAGGAAAAATGGCGCGCCCAAGAAGGCTGTGATGATTCCAATTTGAATTTCAGCTGGACGAATGATCAAACGCGCCAATAAATCTGCCAAGATTAAGAAAGCAGCACCGGCAAGAGCACTGTTCAAAAGTAAATGCTTATGGACAGGGCCAATAATCATGCGGACCATATGAGGAACGATTAAGCCCACAAAACCGATTGCACCCGTTAGTGCGACACTCATTCCTGTTACAAGCGAGGCTGCGACCAAGAGAAGATTGCGTGTGCGCTGAATGGAGATCCCCATGTTCTGCGCTTGCTCTTCTCCTAGTAAAAAGATGTCCAAATCATTTGCATAATACATGAATATAGCCATGCCTAATAGAACTGGCCCAATAAGAATTTGGACATGACTCCAATCCCGCCCATTCAAATCCCCCATCAGCCACTGGACAATCTGCAGCATAACTCCAGCATTAGAAAAAGATATGAGCAAAGACGTACAGGCAGATAGGAAGGAACTGATTGCGATCCCTGTTAAAAGGAGCGTAAGCATGGAAGTCTTCCCATGGTTCGTCGAGATCATATAGACAGTAAAGAGTGTCAGTAATGCCATCAAAAAGCCGAGCAATGGGATAAACAACGAATGAACAGCGGACAAGCCAAAGTAGATGGCCATTACACCACCAAATGCTCCGCCCGATGATACCCCGATAATACCGGGGTCCGCCATCGGATTACGGAACAGACTTTGCATAACCACCCCGGATATCGCCAAAGCCGCACCCACTAACCCAGCCACAACCACGCGAGCAAAGCGGATTTGGACAAGAATGGTTTCGTACATCGGATCATAATCAAAATGAACGAAAGGAAACAGGGAGAGCAGGATCCTCACTGTTTCCTCAAAAGGGATAATCACCCCGCCATACATGGTGGCTAAAATGATTGAAGCACCCAATGCAATAAGCATAATAATGAAGGTCATGATTGGTTTTGATTCTTTGGCAGCCATATTACTCACCGTATAAAACGGTATGAATATCCTCTGCGCCCTCAATGACGTAATGGGCAGCCGTCGTTAGATTAGCACTATCAATGGCATATACAGCATCATTCTTGAATGCCTTAATATCTTTTAGGGCAGGATCCTTTTTCCACTCCTCAATGAAGGTTGCCTTTGAACCGTCATATTGCCAATCGCTCGTAATAATAACATCCGGGTCTAGCTCTACTAATTTTTCCTTTGATAGATTCGGATAATCCGGATATTCATCACCCGTGATTCCTGCTTCAGTAATCGCATTTATTCCGCCAGCCAACGTAATCATCTCGCCGATGGTTGTATTCTCTGTGACAGAAGTATTTTGCTGCGTCCAGTAAACGACACGCTTCTTATCAGACTGAGCTTCTGCTTTTCCCTCAAGACTTTCCATTCGTTTCTTCACGTCATCGATAATCTCAGATGCCTTTTCCTCTTCCCCTACTATCGTTCCAACTTCCTCAAGTCCTTCTAGAATGCCGGCAAACGAGGTGTCATCCTTCAATTGGTAGGTTGTTATTCCAGCCGCCTCAATTTGCTTTAGCACCTCTGGGTCCAAATAAGATGGAATCAACACTAAATCAGGCTTCAAGGATAGCACTAGCTCCGACGTAACTGACTCAATTTTCGTCTCAACAGCATCTGCTAAGTCCACCACATTAGATATTCCTGGGTCTGTTGCAAGCTTTGTAACAGCAGTAACGCGGTCTGCTTCCACGAGCGGGAGCAAATATTCATCAATCGCCAAAGTAGTGGATACAATCTTTGCTGGCTTCTCCTGAATGGTTACCTCTACACCTCTGCCATCCGTAAGTGTCTTAGGATAATCACTTGATTCTGCGACACTTGCGCTCTCTGTCTTCTCCTTCGTTTGTTCATTTGAGGTTTCCTCCCCGCATGCTGCGAGTGCAAACACCGTCAGAAATGCCATCAGAAGTACACTTATAGCCTTTTTCATTTCTCTTCTCCTCTTGTTTCATATATTTATATTTAGCGTATTTAACGCATAAATATCATCCATAGAAAAAGCCCGCCTTCCAATTTGGAAGACGGGCTTAATGAATGTGCAGTTAAAAAAATCCTGCCAAAATCAACATAAAGACAATTCATCTTTACTTGAGCCTATCCTTCTCCCACCGAAAAGTTAGTATTGCATCCAAAAGCAGGTTTCCTGACTCAAGCTTCACTTTACTCTCACGCCTTCCCAAAAAGGTGGCTTCGTGATTTCATCAGCTATTACAGTAGCGGGGGCTGTCCCAGATTCTCACTGGATTCCCTTTTACCTCGCTTAATAGCGAGCACTAATGGACGTTTCATATGTAATTAAAGTACCTATACTATATCACATAATGTTCGAAGCATGGAAGATATTATTGAACCCAGTCTTTTATATCCAGACTCTCCAACCAACTCCATTCCACATTAAAAGTAATTATAGAACCTTTCAAAACAATGGAAATGAATTTATAAACATTTTATGAATCAATAGTCTCATTTCTCTTTGAACATAATTCTCCATATCCATGCTTCTTTTTATTACTTTCTCCATCATTCGAGAGTCTAACTGCCTATTTTATACAGATTTAAATAGATAGTTGTCGAAATTCAGGTGGTTAACGCTTCCTCTTTCTATACCTTTAGCCACATTGACTAAATTTAATATGAATCTATATTATTAGTTTTGTAACTATTTTTTAATATTGTTATATAAATGAAATTTTTACACTATTTGAATCAAAGGGGATTATTTATGGAAATGCATATCGGTTTGATTGTCACATTAGTCATGTATGTCATCTTCTTTACTTTTCAGGCGCTATACATTTTCATTCCGCTTCTCACTGTTAAAGGCAAAAAGTTCTCGTCTAAAGGACATGCTTTTGAACAAGGAATTTCTGTCTTAATTCCAGCCTATAATGAAGAATCGGTCTTAAAAAATTGTATCCAAGCGCTTCTTCATGTTGACTATCAAAAATATGAGGCTTTCATCATTAATGATGGTTCATCCGATCATTCGATGAAGGTGCTAAACTCTCTTTTGCAATTAAAAGAGTGCAAGAGAAATAAAGCGAATGTATTGGAGCATAAAGAAATCAAAGGAGTCTTTCAATCGTCACTGTTCCCATCCATATTTGTTATTGATAAAGAAAACGGCGGAAAGGCCGATTCCCTCAATGCAGGTATTGAATATGCAGCATATGAAAATATCATTACGCTTGATGCGGACAGTGCTTTAGATGTCCATTCTCTTCGAATCATAAATGAAGCGTTCGTAGATAAAGATGTAATTGCTGCAGGCGGAATGGTACATATTGGTCAGGCTTTCCACGGTGACTATACGAATCCAAAGCCGAAGTTCAACGTTAATCACTTGATGAAATTCCAATTTATGCAGTACTTAGCTAACTTCTATCTTTACAAAATTACCCAAACTAAATTCAACGCTCTAGCCATCATATCAGGTGCCTTCGGGGTATTTAAACGCAGCGTTCTCTTAGAAGTTAAAGGATATCGTATTACCGTTGGCGAGGATATGGATATCACCATGAGGATTCAGCGATTGATCAAGACAAAATATCCGAATAAGAAAATCATTTTTATCCCGGAAGCTGTCTGCTATACAGAGGGACCTGAAACATTCCGCGACCTTTTCAAACAGCGCATTCGCTGGCAGAAGGCTTTCATCGATTGCATTATGATCTATGGTACATCGCTCTTCAGGAAGTTTGGATTTGGCGTTTCGGTCTTCCTATTAGTAGATGCTTTAATGCTTGGTACCTTGACGGCCTTTCCGACATTGATTATTCCTTTCGTCATACTTCTGTCCGGTTCAGGTGCCATACTTGCCCTTATGCTCTTTCTCTTTTCCTTTAGCTTGGGGGTGTTTCAAAGCCTCGTGAGTCTGATTATTTCTCATAGACTTGGACACTCTTTCACGAAACGCGACCGGATCAGACTTGGCTATTTTGTTCCATTAGAGATTGTAAGCTATCGTTTTCTAGGTGTTATCTTTAATACTTTTGGGACAATTGCCTACTTTATCAATAAGAATAGCTGGAATAAAGTTCAGCGTGTCGGAAAACAGCACCAAACATACAGCGAAGAATTGGCTGGTTCCGATAATGTTATACCTATCACACAGAAAAGCAAAAAAACAAGCTAGAGGTGCATGTA
>CAJGCH010000009.1 GCA_904501845.1 uncultured Bacillaceae bacterium
CTAAATCAGGCTCATACCGGTCCCCAGCTGTGATATAGAGCAGACCATCCGGCCCTATCTTCAGCCTCCCCCCATTATGGTTCGTGTCTCCAACAATTCCATCAAGAATGACCTTATCGATTTGCGCCTTTTCACCATCCACGATTAATCGCAGCACCCGATTTTGTATAGCTCCATCCTGCTCATAGCTATGGTAGACATATAGGAAATGGTTTGATTCGAAAGCCGGATCAGCGGCTAGACCCAACAATCCTCCCTCACCCTCACTAATGAACGGGGCTGGCAAGGATAAAAGCGGTTCCTCAACTAGTTCTCCATCCCTAATGAGGCGCAGATTCCCTGGCCTCTCTGTAAAGAAAATATCCCCCTCTTCCGTAAAAGCCAATTCCCACGGTACATTCAAGTTCTCTGCAACCGTCTCCAATTCATTTGGCCGGACTGTTTCATCAGAAGGCGGTGTACTATCATATATATCGGTTGGCACATTTGAGCACCCCATAAAAGTTAGTAAAACAATCAAAAAACTCACCATCGACCTTTGCATGATTTCCCCTCTCCTCTGCTCTAATCCTCAAGATCTCGGCCGATCCATCGGGTAACCGCATGAATCTCGATAGGTTTTCCTTTCCTTTGTAAAGTCCGGCCATTCACGGCGGCTAGTCGGTTCATTCGCATGGTAAACGATGCATCTGATTTGATCTTCTACACAGGGGTCCACTCGATGACCGACTCGGCTCTCATATAAATCGAGTAAATGGGCTGGTTCCTCATTCTTCACTTCGTCCAAGCAATTAAAACCGAGATGGTGAACCATCATTTGAGCTGCGCGCGGGCCAATCGAGGGGATTTGCTGAAACTGGGCAAGCCCGATTAACACATCTGCCCGGGCTTGCTCACACTCTAGCATTTCCTGTAGTTCATGCGAAGCCATTTGAGCGACTTGTTCAAAACTAATATGCGCAGCACGCAGCTTATGTTTTTCGAGTTCCGTCAGTGGCAATTTCATCTCGCTCACCTTCCATTCCTTCTTAATTACCTTGCTAGACCGCTCTTTCGTTAAATATTACCACAACAATCAGAATTTTCTTGCAAACATTATAAATAAAACAGGTGAAGCAAACAAAAACATATGTTTTTCTCCACCTGTTCTATTATTGGACAATGTCTACCTCTATCCATTTGCGGACACTATTAATCAGCCATACTTTAGAAAAATCTTTCAAATCTTCAAGATGCAAGATTTTCTCTTCAATTAAGCCGTCAAACAAAAGGCGCTCTCGGAAGGTTCCTCCGAGCAATCCGCAGCTGATTGGAGGAGTATAGAGCCGCCCGTTAATCTCAGCAACCATATTCCCGTTCGTGAACTCGGTCAATTCTCCTCTTTCATTCCATAGCAATACATCTAAGGCTGACGGGTTCGCACATCTGTGCTTTTCATATACAGACCGGTTCGTAGTTTTATGATATAAATATGGATTTTCACTTGATACAGGTTCCTTCGCTACAGCCGCTTTCATTATCCCTTTCAACGGTTCAACGGGAGCAATATCAAATGTGAACTGTCCATCCTTCTGACACAATACTCGGACCTTATAAATCCCTTCTTTATAGGGTTCTACTGCATCTTTCAAAGATTGGCGGATAGATTCCTCAGAAAAGGGGAAATCAAAGTAGTCAGCTGTCTTTTGCAGCCGATTCATATGCTCATCAAGCAAATATAGATGACCCTCCTCAAGCCTAATCGTTTCAAGCAAATCAAAATGGGCAGATTTCTTTCGGAGAATCGCCGCCTTAGCAACTGTTTCCTCATATTCATCTCCAGCTTCGGAATCCCATGTAATCCCGCCGCCTACACCGTATTCTGCCTTTTTAGTCAAATGATTTACAACAACCGTACGAATCGGGACGTTGAAGACGGCCTCCCCGCTTGGTGACAAATAGCCTATGGCTCCGCAATAAACTTCACGCGGCTTCCCCTCTAGCTCTGCGATAATTTCCATCGTTTTCACCTTGGGCGCTCCAGTGATTGACCCGCACGGAAACAAGGCTTGGAATATTTCCGGAAGTCTTACCGCCTCCTCTAGCTCTGCCGTTACCGTCGACGTCATTTGATAGACCGTCGGGTATTTCTCAATCTCAAAAAGGAACGGAACTTTTACGGTGCCCTTCTTCGCGATTTTGCTTAAATCATTTCGTAATAGGTCAACAATCATGACGTTTTCCGCCTGATTCTTTGCAGAAGCGGCGAGCCATTCCGCGTTTGCTCTGTCATCTTTCCATGTCATCCCGCGCTTGATGGTCCCTTTCATTGGGCGTGTCGTAATTTCACGGCCATTAATTTGAAAGAATAATTCAGGCGAGGCGGAAACAACAGTATAGTCCCCCATTTGTAAATAGGCAGAATAACGGGCTGCCTGGGCATTAGCCAAATCCTGATAAAATTTAAGCGAATCGCCTCTGAAGTTAGCATTCAGCCGCATTGTGTAATTCACCTGATACGTATCCCCATTCTCTATACGGCCCTTAATCGCGGAGATGGCTTCTTCATAACTCCCGCGTTCAATTGAAGGCATCCATTCAGTCACCTCATACTCACCTTGGGCAACCGGGGCAGTCTCTCCAGCTTGCTCATACAGCCCGAACCAGACTAGCGGCATCTCAGACGGTGTTGAAACAAGCGCAGGGTCAAAAGCAGGCGCAGCTTCATAGGATACATACCCCGCCGCATAATAGCCGTTATCAACGGCTGACTGCACCCTCTCCAAAATAACCGGGACCTCTTCTAACACATCAGTCGTGAGCACATGAGCAGGACTGTCGAACACCTGCCTCCTTACACTTTTATCTGGTCCGGCAAAATCGAATATCAGCATGTTTTGCTCTCCTCAAAGAAATTATTAATCATATCCAAGCCATACTCCGTCATAATGGCCTCAGGATGAAATTGCACACCCTCCACTTGATGAGTCTTATGACGAATGCCCATGATTTCTCCATCAGTGCTCAAAGCCGTCACTTCAAGACAATCCGGGAGAGTACAGCGGCTGACGATTAGAGAATGGTATCTCGCCACTGATAACCGGCTCGGCAAACCACGGAAGACTGATCTTCCATCATGACTGATTTCAGATACCTTCCCGTGCATCGGGCTCTTCGCCTTTACTACTTCTCCTCCAAAGAATTGTCCGATTAATTGATGACCTAAACAAACACCAAGAATCGGAACCTTCCCGCTGAATGCCTCAAGAACATCAAGACAGATACCTGCCTGATCCGGATTGCCAGGTCCTGGAGAGAGCAGGATTCCGTTAGGGTTAAGCTTCTTTATATCACGGATTGTGCATTCGTCATTTTTCAAGACAGTCATTTCTTTACCGAGCTGCCTTAAATACTCAACTATGTTGTACGTAAAAGAATCGTAATTATCTATCACAACAATCATCTAAAACTAGTCTCCATATCAGTAGTATTCACTTGCTGTTAGCATACGCCCGATTCTACTATACGAAACCTTTTTTGTTCACAATCAATTTCTGCCATAGCGCCATAAGGCATGATAGACATCGGGGCCGTATGGCCAAAACTCATATTATAGAAAATAGGAAGATCGCAAAGACCAAACTCATCACACACAACCTCAAGGATGACTTCCTTATATTCCTCATAATATTGTTCATCATAGGGCTTGGCAAACAAAAGCCCAGCTGCATTCTCCAATATCCCCTGAACACCATAATTGCGAAGCCATCTTCGGAGCATATCAGGTGCAGCCTTCTCTTCTGACGTCTCAAAGAAAATCAGCTTCCCTTCCCATTCCGCTTTGGCTGGCCATATTTCGGTTCCCTTCGCCATTTCAAGAACTTCCATACAGCCGCCAAGCAGGCGGCCTCGTTTTATGCCAGTTCCTTGCAGAACTTCATAATGCCCATTAGGAAGCATCTTCCTCGGGCGCTCCTCAGCCCCTGCTTCCCAAGGGATGAATTCGCTTGTCCACTCTGCCGGTGATTCTACCTCTCCAATCGGCTCGTCTAGAAATAGCACCTTCCTCACCCATTTCTCCGTGTATTGAAAGAGCGCCCCATTTTCTGCAAACTCCGCCAGAATAGATGGACCGTAATAGCTCATGATTCCTGCTTTATAACAAATCAAGTGCGTAATGGTGGAATCAGAATAGCCGAGAAAGATTTTCGGATGATTTCGGATGGCCTCATAATCTACATATGGAATCATCCGAACGCTTTCATCTCCGCCAATACACGAGAAAATGCCTTTTATGGAAACATCCATGAAAGCAGCAGCCAAATCCCTAGCCCGTTCCTCAGGGTGACGATACACATATTCCTCTCCTTTCAAAGTATGAGGCAGCTCGGTTACTTTCAGCCCAAACAAGTCTTCCAAACGGCTCTTCCCGCGCAGGTAGCGGGCGAGATACTCTGGTTCGCCAGCCATCCCGGACGAAAGGCTAGCTGTCACGACCCCGTCGCCGGCCCGTAATTTCTTTGGCTTTTGCAGCATTTCAATCGACTCCTCTGTCACAATAGTTTTCTCAATATTCCCATCTATTTTACAATTTATAAAGCGGTTATGGTATGCTTTTACTAGAATCTGTAGTCCTTACATAATGGAGCATACGAATACATAGTAATCATCGGGCTGCTTAAAGCAGCGCTTCATTATACAAGCGGCACCTATTGGACATAGCAGTGCCGGCAAACGAACGAAAAAGGAGGAAGC
Source organism: uncultured Bacillaceae bacterium (assembly GCA_904501845.1). Classification (GTDB taxonomy): domain Bacteria; phylum Bacillota; class Bacilli; order Bacillales; family Pradoshiaceae; genus Pradoshia. The sequence continues at coordinate 4,735 of CAJGCH010000009.1, forward strand.
GAATTGATGAAACGAATCTTTTCCGCGTTGTCTGTTTCCGTACTCTCTATCGTTCTGCTCGTCGCATGCAGCGACACGGCAGAGCCTGTGAGCGAAACGGAAAACAAACAAGCGAACAAAGACGCCAATAACCAATCAGAGTTAACGATTAAAGAAGTATACGAGAAAATGATGGATGCCTCAGAGGGCATCAAGAGCTTTGCCATGGACATGGAGATGGAACAAGAAATCATCGAAGGGGATAATGAGCCTGTTCCGACACAGTCTGCCATACACTCTAAAGTCGTGCAAGAGCCTATCGGCTTGGAGCAGAAAGTGAAAATGACGATCGGTGACCAAACGATGGAAACAGAGCAATACCTTACTGAAGAAGGTTTCTATATGTATGACCCCGCTCAAAAGATGTGGATGAAATACAGTGAAGGACATGAGGATTTAATGGCGCAAATACAAGCGGATTCAGGGCTGGATCAAACCCAGACGTTGAGTGAGCTCGAATCCTTCATCGAAGATTTTACGTTCCAGCAAAATGAGGATGAATTCATCCTCACATTGGATGCCGATGATGAGAAATTCAATACACTAGTTCAACAGGAACTTACTTCAGGCTCCGTTGAAATGAACGATATTAAAGACATAGAAATCAATGGGGTTGAATATGAGATTTTTGTCGATAAGAAGACCTACCTTCCTAATCAAATGAATATCCTTATGAATATCAACATGTCTGCAGACGGGCAAAAAGTCACCCTTAAGCAGGATATTGACACCGCCTATTCTGACTACAATTCAATCGATACCATCTCCATTCCAGAAGAAGCGATCAAAGAGGCTGTTGAGTTAGAAATGTAATAGCTGTTCTTAGCAAATAAGCCCGTCATCCTAAATCGGAAACGGGCTTTCTCCCTTTCTAATTAATCCCGTACAGCAAACCAATTCTTTAGCTCCTCATGGATAGCTGTAATGGGCTTATATTGGTCCTCATCCAAAAACGTTCCATCATTGAAATGGCCCTCCACATCATCTCGGGATATGATGGCAGTGTTTGCTCTTCTTGATTCGAAAACATCCATGATTTCTTCTTTCAGCTCCTTGAAATCAAGCTCCATGCAAGAATCAATCAATAACGTATATAAAATACCGGATTCATCTTCAAGGTGCCCCTGCAGAAGGTCATGATAATAATATTGAATCAAGTCTCTTGAGATCTTCCTTTGTCTCACTAAAGATGTGATGGCCTGAAAGCCAATACCTCGAATCAACTCATCCAGCGACGTGTTATCAATCAAATCAAAAATAGCATCAAGTTCAGGGAAAGAAACTAAATCGTCCTCCATAATGGACAACCCGCTGTAAAGGCTCGCCACTATCCGTCCGCCACAGTTCATTAACAAATCCCCATATAAAGCAAAGGCCAAGTCATCCGGCAATTGCAATGTATGTAAGAATGGATCAAACCCTTCCGCTGCTTGAAACTGACTCAGCAGCATCACGGCATAAATATGGTCAATACGCCGAGGCGGATCCGTGAATAGTTCTGGTGAAACAGCGACCTGTTTGAGGATCTTCACAAGGTCTGGGATGGCCTCATCTTGGCGATAAATCAGTTCATCCAAAGCTTCCTTCGGATATCTCCCTTGGTCATAGCGAATCTCCGCAAGCAGCTCCTGCATTGAAAGCGACCGCATCTCAGTCATCATCCTCACTCCCTTATCTGCTTTATCATCATTTTAACAGATAATCATTCGTGCCCACCATCTTGCGCCGCTTCTGAAAAAATATAAGAATCCTCCTTTCTATGTTGGGATATGCTAACACCATCCATATAGAAACGGAGGATTCTCAATGAATAATCCACATGTACAGAATCTTGATGACATAGAAAAAGAATATCAGACAAGCCGAGAATCAGGTTTAACTGATACGCAAGTACAGGAATATCAAAATAAATATGGGCTTAACGAGCTCAAAGGAAAGAAATCAAAAAGCCTGGCCATGCGCTTTTTGGAGCAATTTAAAGATATCATGGTTATTATTCTAATCATCGCGGCTGCCATTTCCTTTTTCATCGCTTTGAAGGGACATGATACGAAGGAGTATATTGAGCCTGTCGTTATCCTGAGTATCGTCATCTTGAATGCCGTTCTCGGCGTTGTCCAAGAAAGCAAGGCCGAAAAATCGCTGGAGGCACTCCAGAATCTATCCTCCCCTCTGGCAAAAGTCATCCGAAACGGAAAGCTGACCGAAGTAGAGGCAAAAATGCTCGTGCCCGGTGATTTAATTGAATTTGAGGCTGGAGATTTTATTCCTGCGGATGGCCGCTTGATTTCTGCATCTTCATTGAAAATGGAGGAATCCGCCTTAACAGGAGAGTCCGTTCCAGTAGAGAAGGATGAAACAGCAGACATTACAGAAAATGCCCCGCTCGGAGACCGTTTGAACATGGTCTTCTCTGGAAGCAGCGTTTCCTATGGGCGCGGAACAGCAATCGTAACTAATACAGGGATGGGCACTCAAATAGGCAAAATCGCCGAGCTGCTAGATTCCGCCGAGCAGACCCAAACCCCGCTCCAATTAAAATTGGCCAAGCTGGGAAAATACCTGGGCTTGCTTGCCCTTGGGATTAGTATCATTATTTTTGCGATTGGTTTTTACGAGGGAATGCCGATTATGGAAATATTCATGACTGCCGTATCATTAGCGGTTGCCGCCATTCCAGAAGGACTGCCAGCCATCGTCACCGTCGTGTTGGCTCTTGGCGTGCAGCGAATGGTCCAAAGAAATGCCATCATCCGTCAGCTCCCTGCTGTTGAAACGCTCGGAAGCGCATCGGTTATCTGTTCAGATAAAACAGGGACCCTTACCCAAAACAAAATGACTGTCATGAAAGCTTGGGTGAAAGGCCAACCGGAAGACATATCTGATGAGGTTTCCCTTGGAATCAAATCATTGCTCCGTTTGGGCGCACTTGCCTCAAACGGGACAGTCGAAATCATCGATGGCGAAGAAAAACATATAGGCGACCCAACGGAAACAGCCATTCTTGCTGCAGCATTAAAGATGAACATGACAAAGGAACAACTCCATGAGGAGGCCCCGAGGGTCGGGGAGATTCCTTTTGATTCAGACCGAAAATTGATGACGACAGTCCATATGATTGAAGGAAAACCCTATGCTCTCACAAAAGGCGCCTTTGATGTACTCTTAACACGATGCAAAACCGGCGATTTTGAAGCAGCTAAGGAAGTCAATAACCAAATGACCGCTGAAGCCATGCGAGTCCTTGCAGTTGCTTATAAGGAGCTAGACAGCGTCCCCCATGTCTTGAACAGTGATGAGATAGAAAAGGACCTTCACTTTGTTGGTCTATTAGGGATGATTGATCCGCCGCGGCAAGAAGCAAAGGATGCGGTTACGATTTGTAAAAAGGCCGGCATTAGGCCAGTCATGATTACGGGTGACCATATTGGCACAGCCAATGCTATCGCAAAAGATCTAGGCATCTTAAATGCCGGACAAAAATCAATCACTGGCACAGAACTTGATCAAATGGACGACCAAGCATTAAATGAATCCATTGATCAATACTCTGTCTATGCGCGTGTATCCCCGGAAGATAAAATCCGTATCGTCCGCGCCTGGCAGCAAAAAGGCGCTATCGTCTCCATGACTGGCGATGGCGTCAATGATGCTCCAGCACTGAAAGCAGCCGACATTGGCTGCGCAATGGGCATCACCGGAACGGATGTTGCCAAAGGGGCTTCGGACATGATTTTAACGGATGATAATTTCGCGACCATTGTCGATGCGGTGAAAGAGGGGCGGGGAACGTACGATAATATCCGTAAGGCAATCCAATTCTTGCTTGGAACGAATATGGGGGAAATATTTATCGTCTTCATTGCCATGATTATTTGGCAGCAAACACCGCTCCTTGCGATACATTTGCTTTGGCTGAACTTAGTAACCGATGGCCTGCCCGCTCTTGCTCTCGGGATGGAACCCGTTGAAGAGGATATTATGGAGCGGAAGCCGAAACCTAAAGAGGAAGGAATATTTGCTGGCGGTCTGATGATTCGGATTGTTTTGCAAGGGCTTATGTTTGCCATCCTTTCCTTGATTGGTTTTTATATAGCTGGTGTCAATCTGCACTCATTAGGTGCGGCTCAAACGATGGCATTTCTTGTGCTATCCCTTTCCCAGCTGTTCCATGTATTGAATGTCCGCACAACAAAATCTATTTTCAAATCTAATATACGGGAAAATAAGTACATGATTCTTGCCCTGCTGGTATCCCTGCTATTGATTGTTGTGATTGTATTCGTTCCGCCGCTTGCTTATATCTTTGAAATTACCCAGCTTCCTTTACCTTACTATCTCATTGCGGTATTACTGGGCATTGTTCCTTTGATTGTCATTGAGATTGAAAAACGGATTAGAGGGAAAAGAAAGACATCGTAATTTTATGAGCTAGCTCCATTCCACCATATAAAAGGTTAGGAAGAGTAAGATGTGTTAATAAACGGACAGGGACTGCCACTAGGCAGCCCCTGTTACATTTCATTACTAAGCCAAATATGGACCAATTCTTTGTAGCTCTCAAATATGGACAAATGCAAGAAATACGGTTCTTGATCAATAGAGGATAGAACCGTTTTCACCAGCACGAGACGAGGATGCCGCTGATGCATAATCTCATCTTGGATGAAATCAATCAGCTGCATATATTCAGCCCTTTGTCGTTCATCTAAATCCTGTATCATACAACGCTTAAGCTGGTTCGTTTTTTGCAACAGCTCATAGCGAAGGTCCCGGCTTCCTTTAGGGCCAGCAGGGATAAAGTTCTCCAGTACACCTGGTTCAAGCAATTGTATATCCCTCGCGCTCACATCATTTAGGATCGTTTTCACGCACTCCAAACAATAACGGATGACTTCATCAATTTTTTCATCGCCCTTAGCTGCTACGTAGAAGTATACATAATGCTGCAGTAAGGAACCTAGAATAATAGAACAATCGAGGAGATACGGTTTTTTGCCCTCACCGAACACATCAGCCAATCGATTTCGGAGCCAATTTATATACAGCCATCGTGTCTGCTTGATAAAGTCTTTAACATCCTGTTCATTGGAACTCATAACGTCGTCAATCAGGATAAAGAATCGATTATGGAAGGAGGTTGTCATATGCAGCTTCAACTGTGCGATAAACACTTCTATATCTCCAAGGTCATGGCCAATCAGCAATTCATCTCGGCGTGCATGATGCTCCTCCAGAACAGAATCATAAACAGCTTTAAATAGCTCTCCCTTACTCGGAAAATAATTATAGAAGGTTCCCCTTGATATATTACTGTCCTCCAAAATGTCTTGGATGGATGTATTGCGATAGCCTTTTTCCAGAAACAATCGTTTCGCGTGATTGATTACTTGTCTTTTCCGTTCATTCAAATCAAGCTCAACCCATTCTTAAAATAAATTTATTCTTAGTGAGTATATTAGACCATTCAACCCGAGATCACAAATGAATAATATCCAAGGGTTTTTTCGTTGCCATATCCTGTAAAAGATAGTATTATGTGATTCATAGAATTAGAGTATAAAAAATGAACACATAGTCAAAACGAAAAGAGGTTAAACACATGAACGCATCCTCCACAGAGAATGTCCGCCCAAATTATTTGATTATCGGGATTATTTTAGCCGGTGCCTTCGTCTCCATTTTGAACTCAACCTTATTGAATGTCGCGCTCCCGTCGATGATGGCCGATTTTGATGTGAAGCCAACAACCATTCAATGGCTGGCTACCGGATATATGCTCGTTAACGGGATACTCATCCCGACTTCAGCCTACTTAATTCAGAAATTTTCTGTCAGACAATTATTCATGACAGCAATGCTTCTCTTCACGATTGGCACGATTACAAGCGCCATTTCACCGACGTTTGCCATTTTGCTCATTGGGAGGATGATTCAAGCATCAGGGGCTGCGATTATGATGCCTCTCTTAATGAATGTTTTGCTTTCGAGCTTCCCAATTGAAAAACGCGGAAGTGCTATGGGGACGATGGGACTTGTCATGATATTCGCACCTGCCATCGGGCCGACCCTATCCGGCTGGATTATAGAGCATTACGAGTGGCGCTATTTATTCTATATGATTATCCCGATCGCTCTCCTTGTTATCCTGCTCGCTTTCTTCAAGCTTAAAGACAAGAAGGAACCGGTTGAGACGCATCTTGACCAATTATCTGTCCTTTTATCCTCTATCGGTTTTGGAGGGTTATTGTACGGGTTCAGCTCTGCCGGTGATAAGGGTTGGGATTCTCCACTTGTCTATGGCACCATTATTGTCGGTGTCATCGGTATCATTAGCCTTGTCGTGCGGCAGGCTCTGATTGATAAGCCGATGCTTGATTTCCATGTATACAAATACCCGATGTTTGCGCTGTCTTCTGTAATAGCCATCGTCATCAATATGGCCATGTTTTCAGCCATGATTCTTATGCCGATTTATCTGCAAACCCTGCGGGGCATCTCGCCTTTCGATTCAGGACTCTTAATGCTCCCAGGCGCAATCATTATGGGGATTATGTCACCAATCACCGGCAAACTGTTTGATAAATTCGGCGGGCGTTTCTTGGCGGTTATCGGCCTAACGATAACCGTGGTAACCACTTACTTTTTCTACAATCTATCAATGGACACGGAGTACTCTTCCTTAGTAGTCCTTTATTCTATCCGTATGCTCGGCATGTCGATGGTCATGATGCCTGTTGTCACGAACGGGATGAACTCCTTGCCAGCGAGGCTGAACCCGCATGGAACAGCCATTAACAATACATTGAATCAAGTATCAGCAGCCATTGGCTCCGCCCTGCTCGTCTCCGTCATGTCTTCTCGTGCCAAGCATCATGCAGAGGTGATGACCGAAAAAGCGATGAGCAGACTTACAGAGCAGCCTGATGCGCAAACATTAGCCACTATGAAAGCAGAGATTGCTTCACAATCTACATTAAACGGGATCAATGACGCATTCTTTATTGCCTTCTTCATCGCCATCTTGGCGCTCATTCTTGCTTTCTTCATCAAGAAGCCAAAGCGTGCCGATCAATCGGCACCTGCCCATTCAATGACTGATACCAAACCATTGTCCCCTCATACGGAACAATAATATAGAAGAAGCCGCAATTGATTAACCATATCAAAGCGGCTTCCTTCTTCTATACTTTCCTTATTCCATCCGCCAATTTTCTGCACCTTTCAGTATGGATAGAGGATACGCAAATGGAGCTATGTCATCTCCTAATAAAAGGCCTTCCTTCACGAAATACACTTGCGGGACGTTGACGAGCCAGACAATCGGCACATCTTCAAGCGCCAGTTCCTCCGCCTTTTTCCAATCCGCAAAATCTCCGCTTAGAAAAGCTTTTTCAATGGCATCATCCACCAACACTGATTCATACAAACTTGGATTTCCATATTCAATTCCACGGTTAGTCGAATGATACAGATAAAAGATATCATATGGATTGTACGATGCTGTTTTCACTAAGGATGCACCTGATTGCATGCTCTTTTTCATGTCTGGCCATGTTCTTTCTTGAATAATAATCTTTATTCCCAGTTCAGCTAGTTGCTCTTTCAGTTCAAGAGCCATGGCCTTATAGATAGAGTCATCAAACGGATAAGCAACGTTGAAGATTGCTTTTTTCCCCTCCCTCTCGAGAATACCGTCATTATCAGAATCCGCCCAGCCTCCTATCCTTAATAGCTCTTCTGCCAGGTCTTCATTCCGCTCCGCTTTCATCGATTGACCCCATGGCAGGCCGCAAGCTGCACTCACTGATGATTGTCCATATCCATTCAGTACTTTCTCCACGATTTTTTCTCGGTCCACCCCTGTCTGGATAGCCTGTCGTATAGCAGGGTCCATCGTGACATCATTGCCTGCTGCTGCACCATTTAAAGAAGCTCCCGCTGGAATCGTCACGAGCGAAAGCCCTCGATTATCTCCTCCATCCAACACGAGTGTTTCCATGCCAGATACTTTATCCCCTGCATATATCCCAGTCGATTGAACCAGGTCAGCACGACCTTCCTTTGCCATTGCATATGCTTCACCTTCTGTGACAAAAAGCACCTTGATTCGGCGAAATACTGGCTTGTTTCCATAATATCCATCATTGCGAACAAACACTGCCTCCTTCCCCTTCTCCCACTTCACAAGCTGATAAGGTCCTGAACCGATATCGCTTCCATGACATGCTCCATAACCAGCACTTGAAACAATCCCGATGGAGGCGGCTGTATAAACAAACGAGGATAATGGCCTCTCGAACAGAAACTGAATTGTATAATCATCTATGACATGCGCCTGCTTAAATCCTTGCAGGTTCCCTATCTCCCCTTTATCCTTCGCCAGGTTGTACGAGAAAGCAACATCATGTGCAGTCACTTTATGACCATCTGTGAAATAGGCATCATCCCTGATTTTAAATTCCCATTTTAATTTATCCTCGCTTACCTGGTATTCTTCTGCAAGATCATAGGCGATTTCCATTTTCCCATTCAAGGATAAAAGCGTGCTATGCACAAAGCCCTGACCCGCTCCAAGAGAACCGACCGTTGGATCAAATCCGAGCCTTGGTTCCTTCGTCAGCGCCAATACAATCTCATCCGCTTGCCTTTCCTTGGCAATGGCGGCTCCCTCGTAGGGATGAATCATGATGAAAGGATAAATAATCATGAATAAGACGGAGGCTTCTATCAAAAGTTTTTTCATTAATAGTTCCCCTCCAGACGAAAAGTAGATACACCTCAGCTATTATTCTCCATAGTCGAATTTCCATACAAAAAAATACGCATATGCGCACCCTCTTAATCTGCTGGATGAATTACACTATGGGCAGCAGCCGCCTTCATTCAGTGTCCATATAGAATGATTATCCTGCTAATTTTCGTGTATATTTCCGCAAAAAAATGGCATGTCAGCCTGGCATGCCATTTAATCTTCCCTCGCTTAATAAATGTTGGCGAGCGGTCTCTTCCTTATATTCATCCTCTAGAAGGTCCCAGAGAATTTGCTGTTTTTCTTCATGAGAGAGGTCAAGCTGCTTGACCTTTTCTCTCATTTCATAAAGCCAGTCCGTATAACCAATCCAGGATTCGTCAAATTGCTTTTCCAGCTCCCTTTTCAGCTTTCGCGTTAATTTTGGACTGGATCCATTGGAGGTAACGGCAATCTGCAAATGCCCGCGGCGGACTGTAGCCGGAAATGTCACATTCCCATCTCCTGATTCATCCACCACACAAACAAGCTGATTAGCCGGCAATATTTTTGCTAAGCTTCCGTTCACTGCTCTGCTATTTGTTGCAAGAATGACAAGCATCGCCCCACTAAAATCACTGGGCAATGCCGCACGCTCAATTAATTCATAGTTATGCTCCTTGGCATGTATACGAACCTCTTCTGATATCTCCGGTGCAATGAAGGTAATCAGAGCCTTTTCTGCGGAAAGGACTTTTGCTTTTCTTGCTGCTATCCTCCCTCCTCCTGCTATGACGACCTTCTTTCCAGTCAAATCAATGATGAGCGGCTGCATAATGTCCCTCCTCAAGGCTAGCCCTGTTTTTGACGATATCGATGACTGCCTGTTGCTTTCCAAGCGGGCTGGCTAAAAGGACAGCCTCCCCATTCCTGCTTCTTGTATGTACCTCTGTGCGTACCTCAGCTAAAAGCAATCCCTCAAATAATAAGTATGGGACGACAATCACTCTTCCTGAAGCCTTCTCACATATATCCCCAATCCCATCCTGGAAGCTTGGTGCTGCCGCAGCTAAATAGCAGGATTCCACCTGCTCTAACGCCATTCTTTCCTTCACGCCTGCAACAATGCTCGCAAAATTATCTAAAATGACCGGGTCACTGCTTCCCCTTCCAACGATAAGGACGGAATCACGGCTATTCACATCAGGTGCTGCATCCTTTATGAGTTCAGCCAGCGCATCCAAAAGATCCTGGCGAACGCCAAATGGGTCAGCCATCTCAACGGCGATATCCGGAAATCTCTGTTTTAATGGCTCCAGTGCTTCTGGGATATCCTTTTTAATATGACCTGCAGATAACAGGAAAATAGGGACAACGCAAATCGACGTAGCCCCTCTTTCCACACATCGGATGAATCCCTCATCAATGAATGGCTCAGTCAGCTCAAGAAAGCTGACCTCTTGTATCTCGCTCTTCACTTCGCGGATTACATGCTCTAAAAACTGTTTGGCCTCATCGGCTCCTTTTTTTGATCTGGTGCCATGCCCAACATACAATATTGCTCTCACGCTGTCCCTCCTTTCCCCTTTTAACCATGGACAACCGGCAAATGCGGTTCAATCTCTTCCTTGAACCAATTGAGACGATGATGGAGACGAACGACCTCTCCGATAACAATCATGCTTGGGTTGGCAATATTCTCCCGCTTGATTTCATCCTCAATAGTAGCCAATGTGCCAGTGACCGTTCGCTGTTCTGCATGAGTACCCCAGTGTACCAAGGCAATTGGAGTGTCAGCCGGCTTCCCTGCCTGGATTAAATTTCGAATAATCGAAGGCAGATGGGAAACCCCCATATAAACACATATCGTATCAACAGCATTCGCTAAGTGTCCCCATTGATGCTCGGCCGCCTCATCTCCGGCCTGATGGCCGGTCACAAAGGCAAAGCTCTTGCTCAAGGTACGGTGTGTCACAGGTATGCCTGCATAGGCGGAAGCCGCAATACCTGACGTAATGCCAGGAACGATTTCAAATGGCACATCATGCTTCACGCATTCTTCTGCTTCCTCACCGCCTCTGCCAAAGACAAAGGGGTCTCCTCCCTTCAGCCTGACAACCTGCAGCCCACGCTTTGCATACTTAACCAAGAAATGATTGATGGTTTCCTGCTTCATCGTATGGTAATGCGGCAGCTTCCCGCAATAGACAAGCTGGGCATCCTCCTTTGCATGCTCCAGCAATTCAGGATTCACAAGACGGTCGTAAAGAATGACATCCGCTTGCCGCAGGCAACGCATCCCTTTCACCGTGATTAAATCGGGGTCACCCGGTCCCGCTCCGACTAAGTATACTTTACCAGCCATTCTTACCACCCTCTCTCATCTTCATCAAGGATAAAACCAGCATTTTTGCCTATCCGCTTTTTTTCCCGCAGCGTCACATCAACGATTTTGGGCATATGCAAGTAAAATTTCTCAAGCTCTACATCTAGATGCTTAAACGCATCCTCATCATTGGCTGCCGTTATGACAGCCATGACATCCTTCCCTTGTAAACAAACCTCAAATCTATACAGAAACGCCATGTGAACCAAGTCCTAAAATAGAATCAAGCGTCTCTTGAATGGCCGTCAACCCTACGCGATGCTTGAAATCATAGAAGGATTCACCGGCATGTTTTTCTTCTCTGAAATACGTTAATAGCTTCAAGAGAACGCCCGTCAATTCTTCCGCCGGGATTTTCCCTTTCAGCTTCTCATTGAACTCTCCGCCGGAATTCAGTGTTCCGCCGACATAGATTTCATAGGCCTCAACCATCTCTTTATTAGCATTTCTCATCTTCATCCCTTGGAGGCCGATGTCAGCAATCTGGCGCTGGCCGCAGGAATTCGGGCATCCGATCATATGCATGCGCACAGGCACATCGAGCTGGATTTGCTCATCAAGCTCCAGCGCGATGGAACGCATCCTTTCCTTTGTCTCTACCAATGCGAGATTGCAATACTCAATCCCCGTGCAGGAAACCGCATGACCGATAAATGAATTCGGCTCGATTGTGATTCGTTCAAAGATTGGCTCTGCCAATAAGGCATCCACATGCTCTGCTGGTATATTGGGAATGATGAGGTTTTGCGAGTTACATGTCCGGATTTCCCCATTGCCGTATTTCTCTGAAATTCTCGCAAGCTCAAATACTTCCTCCGCATCAAGACGCCCGACCGGAACATTAAAGCCTAAGAACTTCAATCCCTCTTGCTTTTGGTCATGCACACCATAAAAGTATCCGGCATTCCATTCCCCGACAGGTTCTTCTCCGCGAGTTGGAAGAGGGCCCGTATACTCCTGAATCTTCGCAAGGAACTTCTCCGGCCCCCAATCCGCCATCAGGAATTTCAATCGGGCTAAATGCCGTTTTTCCCGATAACCATAATCACGGAAGATGGTCGTAACTGCAACAGCAACCTCTAATGTGCGCTCAGGCTCAATGAAGGCATCAAGCGTTTGCGCGAGGAAAGGACGGGCAGACAATCCGCCGCCAATCTTTAAATGGAAGCCTTTCTTCTCCTCCCCGTCCAGCATCTTAACGGCAGGAGTGAAGGAAATACAGTTAATTTCAGCATTTGATGCATTATGCAAATTTGTGCTGATGGACATTTTATACTTCCGCGGCAAATTGGAGAAATCCTCATTATTCTGGAAGAAATCAAAAACTTCCTTAACAATCCCTGATGTATCAAATAGCTCATTTGGGTCAATGCCAGCAATCGGGTTGCCGACAATATTCCTTGTAATGTCTCCGCAGGCACCGACACTTGAGAGACCGACCGCTTCCAGACGGTTGAAAATATCCGGAATCTCTCCGATCTCAAGCCAATGGAATTGAACAGCCTGACGTGTCGTAATATCAAACACGCCCCGTCCATAATCGCGGGCAATGCCAGCGAGCGCGTCGACCTGCTCTTTCGATAGAATCCCAGACGGTACATTTACCCGCATCATGAAATACCCATCTTCCTTTGGACGCTGCAGATATAGCCCTGCCCATTTAAACAGGTCCCATTGATCCTTTGGGATGGAGGCAAAGCCGTTCTTGGCATACTCAGGTATATCATCCAAGATACGAAGGCCATCCTTTTCAAGCTTCGCCTTCTCCGTTTTATTCACTTTCTCGTTATTCTGCCAAAACTTATCGTAAGCCATCTGTTAGCCCCCCTTAAATCATATTCTTTGAAACTAGGTAATCAATGATTTCCTTTACTGCTTCCTCTATCGTTACTTTATGAGACTGTATCGTTAATTCCGGCTCCAGAGGCTCCTCATATGGGGAATCAATCCCAGTGAAATCCTTGATTTCTCCTCTTCGTGCCTTCGCATACAATTGCTTTGGATCTCGGCGCTCACACTCATCAATTGGACAATCAACGAATATCTCGATGAACTCTCCTTCCTCGAACAGTAAGCGAACTTGATTCCGGTCCGAACGAAATGGAGAAATAAAGGCTGTCGTCACAATCGTGCCGCTATCGACAAACAGCTTAGCAACCTCTCCTATGCGGCGGATATTTTCCGCCCGGTCCTCATCAGAAAACCCGAGGTCTTTATTCAATCCATGGCGGATATTATCACCATCGAGCACATACTCATTGATTCCTTGCTCATATAAATAGCTCGAAAATGCATTGGCAATGGTCGATTTACCAGACCCAGAAAGGCCAGTGAACCAAAGAACACAGCTTCCATGCCCGTTTTGGATCCGGCGCTCACCCTTGGTAATGGCCGTTTCATGCCATGTAATATTCGTTGCCTTCTTCACGATTGCCCCCTCCTTACACCTGTTCTATTTCTTTCAATCCTTCAATCAGAACCTCAACCACTTCCTTGCGGCTAAAGGTTGACGGCGGAAGCTCCCCGTTTCGCAAAAGCTCACGTACTTTTGTTCCAGAGAGAATCACGCGGTCTTCCTTTTGATGCGGGCAAGTTTTATCAGAAGCCATCCCTTCGCATTTCTGGCAATAGAAGCTATGCTCAAAGAACAATGGCTGGATTCCAAGCTCTTCCTCCGTAAACTCACTAAAAATATACTGGGCATCATACGTCCCATAATAATCGCCAACCCCTGCATGATCGCGTCCAACAATAAAGTGGGTGCAGCCAAAATTCTTGCGGGCAATCGCATGAAAAATCGCTTCACGCGGTCCTGCATATCTCATTGCAGCCGGGTACACGCCAAGCTGGACCCGCTCTCTCGGGTAATAATGGTCCAATAGCACGCGGTAGCTTCTCAAGCGCACATCTGCCGGAATATCATCTGCCTTTGTTTCCCCGACAAGCGGATTCAAGAACAGCCCATCCACCGTTTCCAGCGCAGCTTTTTGGATATATTCATGGGCACGGTGGACAGGATTTCTCGTTTGGAATCCCACCACTGTCTTCCACCCTTTCTCCTCAAATAGAGCACGCGTCTCTTTTGGCTCGAACCATACATCTTCTGCGACACCCTTATCGGATTTTTTGATGAGGATGATATCGCCGCCCACATAATAATCTCCGCGCTCATAAAGTCTCTTCACGCCAGGATGTGCCTCTTCCTCTGTCTTGTAAACCTCCCTCGCCTCTTTAGACAAATTCGGTTCATATACATCCGTAACCGTAATAACGCCAACGGTTTCACCGCCATACTGCAGCCTTGCCTGCTCGCCGCTCTCTAATCCGATAGCAATCTCTTCCGACACTGGGAGTGTGACAGGCACGGACCACACAATCCCATTTGATAACCTCATAGATTCTACGACAGCCTCATAATCTGCCTTGCCCAAAAATCCGGTTAAGGGGCTGAACAGGCCGATGCCAATGAGCTCCAGGTCACTGTAAGCAACGGCATCAAGCAGAATCGTCTTTTCAATGGCTGTTGCATCATAATTCGGTTCATAGGCAGAGACTAAAACTCCGCCATGCGGTTTTGGTAAAGACATGTATATCATCCCTCTTTCATTTAGTTCTGTTTTGAGAGTATTACTTCTCTTGATTCATCAGGCTTCTTCTTCATTAAATATTTCACGCCAAAAACGGAAATCAATAAGCCGGCCATCACAACAATCGGATACATATTGTGCTCAATCAGCAATTGGATCAAAGTAAAGCAAAGGACCATCGAAAGCACCGGAGAAACAATCCAGACAGCTAGCAGTTTAATAACGATATCCTTCTTTAAAACGGACATCCCCTGCTTAGCGAAGCCGATGCCGATAATTGATGACGTCGTAATTTGCACCAATGGGACAGGAATGCCAAAGATTGAGGCCGCCATAACAAGTCCTGCTCCAGTTCCAGAGATGATGCAGCCCTCCTCTATCCTGAATTCCGTAATTTTCTTCCCATTTGTTTCAAGAACCCCCCTGCCAAGCAACAGGGCACCAATAGCCACGAATAATCCTCCCCAGAAAATTCCGGATTGAGTAGTGAGGATATCTGCCCCAACTAGAGGACCGACTGCATTGGCCACATTATTCATCCCGGCAGAAAAGGCTTCAAAAATCCCCATGATGACCACTAATACGGCTAAGGCTGGTTTCGCCTTTTTGGAACGGACCCATTTCTTCACTGCAGGCCATTTCAAGAACTTTCCTGCCAATACAGCTATAGCAAAGGCCACTAGAGGCGTCAAAATCCAAAACATGAATATCCAAGCGAATTGAGCCACATACAGACTTTGATAGACAATGCCAGCTCCAACGATGGAGCCAACAGTCACTTCACTCGTTGAGAGGGGAATAGCCAAAATATTGGCAAGGAACAGAGACAGGGCTGCCGATGCGAGCACAATCAGCGCAATTGAGATGGTGAACGTTTCTTTTGGGACAATGCCGTTGCCAAGCGTTTTGACTACTTCTCCCCCGCCAAGCCAAGCACCAAGAAAAACGGCAATTCCACATAAGCCTAAGGCGATGATTGGCTTCTTAATCACGCCAGCCCCATAAGAAATACCCATTGAAGCCGCGGCCCCGCTCGCACCGATATTCATTGCAAAGAACAATCCAACTGCCACGGCTATAATTGTCAGCATTTTTTAGTCCTCCTTCACTCTGTGTGCAAACCGCATTCCGTTTTTCCGGTTCCGCTCCAACGTCCTGCACGGCTATCAGCACCAACAGCTACTGCTTGTGTGCATGGGAAACAGCCGATGCTTGGATACCCTTGATCATGCAGGCTATTATAAGGGAGATCCCTTTCGTGGATATAGGTCCATACTTCATCCCACGTCCAGTGGATCAACGGGCAGATTTTAATATTCCGGAACTTTTTATCCTCATTAAAGAAATCCGTATTTGCCCTTGTTGGCGATTGCTCTCTTCGCAAGCCGGAAATCCATGCATCCATGGGCATCAAAGCTTCCCTTAATGGAATGACCTTACGAATCTCACAGCATTTATTCGGCTCCCTTTTCCATAGTGCTGATCCGTATTGCTCCCTCTGCTCATCGAGCGAGAGGTCAGGGAGTTTTCTCTCAATCTTCAAATCCTTAAATCTCTCTTCAATCCGATCGATTACTTCATACGTTTCTGGAAAATGAAGGCCTGTATCCAGAAAGACAATTGAAGCATCCGGTTTAACCTGGCTGATTAAATCAATTAACACAATCGCCTCCGCCCCAAAGCTGGAAGCGTAAATGATTTTGTCTTCATGAAAATTATTAAAAGACCATTCAAGAACTGTCTTTGCCCCTTTTGTATCATCCTGTATATTGAATGATTCCGATAGCTCATGCCAGTTACTGTTTTTAGCCATGAAGATTACACCCCTTTCTGTCAAGCTCCCTCTGCAGGCATGCAAAAAGGCAGCCCTCTCCTGTATAAACAAGAAAAAGACTGCCTCTAGTTTGTCTAGTCAGCAAGCTCCTATTTAGGTTTATTAATGCTTGTCGTGGATTGAAGGCGAACCTTCTCATTCTTTTCTATTTGAATAACCTTTCCATCCTGAACCACTAATGTGATTGATCCAAATTTAATCGTAGTCAGCATCTGCTCTAAATGAGCCATTACCTCCTGCAAATCAGACGGTTTCAGACGGTTCGCCTCCCTCTCATGTTTTCCCTGCCAAATCCACACAGGTTTCTAGACCGAATTATAGAAGTTATTGGAATTAATCCTACCATACACATATGATTTGTCAATATTAATTATTGATTTTTTCTGAAATAGGCCGAGCATCCTAGTATCTATTTACATGATGCTATTTCATTTCATTGAGTCCGTATAGTACAATTAATAAGCATGATTTCAGTAAAGAAGGGTGACATAAGTGGAATCAACTAAATATTCAAATTTGAGAATGGGTGAAAGAGGTGCCATATTAAGCATTGTCACCTATTTATTCCTTTCAGGCATGAAATTATTAATTGGATATATGACCGGCTCAGAGGCTCTTTCTGCTGATGGCCTGAACAATACATCAGATATTATTGCCTCAGTCGCCGTCTTAATCGGCCTTAGGCTATCACAGCGCCCGCCTGACAGTGACCATGGGTATGGACATTGGAAAAGTGAAACCATTGCTTCGCTGATTGCCTCACTTATCATGATGGTCATCGGAATCCAAGTCCTTTTGAACGGCTTTGGCTCCATCTTTGAAGGATACGATGAGGCACCAGACATGTTAGCCGGTTATGTCGGCATATTTTCTTTCATCATCATGTATCTTGTTTATCGATATAATAAATACCTCGCAGAAAAAATCAATAGCCAGGCTGTGATGGCAGCTGCGAAGGATAATCTCTCAGATGCCTGGGTCAGCATTGGCACCTCAGCAGGCATTTTCGGCTCCCAGCTTGGGGTGCCCTGGCTTGATACTGTAACAGCCCTCCTTGTCGGCCTGTTAATTTGTAAAACAGCATGGGATATCTTCCGCGAAGCATCCCACCATCTATCCGATGGTTTCGACGAAGAGAAGATTGCCCTTTATCAACAGTCCATCATGGACATTGAAGGTGTGAGAGGCGTCAAGGAAATCAAGGGACGCAATTATGGAAATAATGAGGTCATCGATATCGTCATCTTCGTGGACTCATCACTCAATATACGAGACGCCCATGATATTGCTACCCTTGTTGAGAAAGATCTCACCAAGAAGTATGGTGTTTATGATGTTCATGTGCATGTTGAGCCAAATACTGAGGATAAATAAAAAAACAAGGCTGTCCCTGTCATCACAGACAGGGACAGCCTTGTTATTCGCCTCACAAGTCAAGCCGACTATCCAATCATCTCCATTTGCTGTGCGGCAAACTGTATACCAAGAACCGGTCGAACGGATCCTGTGGCTTAACGATAATTTCCTGCTTCAACTCAAACGCCGTTTCATGTTCCAAATAAAAAATATAATCCTCGGAAGGATAATATAGAATGATATCTGCCTGACGGCCATATTCCTCCACTGATTCCAGTATCCGATTCACGACCTTTCTGAAAATCTGGACATTAAATGGATTGAAGAAGTAAAAGCGGTTATGGCTGGGCTGAATGGAGAACTCCTCTGCCAGGCAACAGCAAAAGTGAATCTTTTCTCTCCGGTACTTCGCATAATCGGCCAGGTTCATTATGGCCTCATTATAAAAGACCTCATTCATCTCCACTCCCGTGGCGGCAGCTTGGAAATAATAATGGACATAAAAGTTCAAACGCCCCTTTCCGCATCCAAAATCAACCAAATGATCTCGGCGGGTCATGCTGTATTCTTCAAATAATTTCTCGAGCGCTGCATACGGTGTTGGTTCATACCGATTATACGAAAGGGATGATGGATGGCCTTGCTGATCTCCCCTTGTCTTTATGCGGAGCAGTTCATCATAATATTTCTCTTTCATAAACAACCTCAGTTCATTTACGTTTTCCCTTATATTAATCATATCTTGGCATAAAATAAAGCCGCTAAGAAAAAAAGAAGAGGGTTATTCCCCCCTTCTCAATTCTTTCTTCAATTGGTGCAATATATCCGGATTATTGGTGAACATGCCGGTCACACCCCAATCAATCAAGGTTGCCATTCTATCTTTCGTATTGACGGTATATGGGTGAATATCCAGGCCGTTTTGCACCACTTTTTGCACATAGGCTTCATTTAAGTACGTATGATTGGGTCCTATGCCAATTGCATAGGTTTTAATATGGTTAATTTCTTCGTCAGTAATGGTTGCGCTGCTTTTGTAGGAAATCAGTTGTACGAGCTTTAATTTCGGATCTAGTGAGTGGAGTTTCAAGAGGCTTTCTGGGCTGAAAGATTGCAGGAGTAATGTTTTCTTGTTGATTTTATGTTTATTGATCAAGCGCAGTAATTCTTCCTCCATGCCTGGATAAACATCAGGAGATTTTGTCTCTATATAATATTTTTTATTTTTACCTAGCTTTTTGAAGACTTCTTCCAGGGTAGGAACTTTCAATCCTGCATACTCTTCCTTAGCGTATTCTGGATACTGTTCATTGAACCAGCTGCCCGCATCCAGTTTTTTGATTTCTTTTAAGGTATGGTCTTTAACCTGTCCCGTTCCATTAGTGGTACGATCCAGTGTTTCATCATGCATCGCAATCAATGTACCATCCTTCGTCATTTGCAGGTCGATTTCGATATAGTCTCCATGCATCTTATC
>CAJGCH010000010.1 GCA_904501845.1 uncultured Bacillaceae bacterium
CACCCTTTCCTTCTCAATCGCCCTCTCAAGGCTTTGAAGGGCCATTTGGATGCCTTTACGGCTGTCATTCCGGCATTCAATCACAAACGGATCCTCCAAATCCTTTATTGTGCTCAGCTTCCCCTTTATTTCTGCAATGGTAATCTTAGTCAGCATTTCCCTAATCCTTTCAGCTTCGTTTCTGCATAAATAAAGACCCCGTTCGGTTAGTAGGGGTCTTTCGTTTTCCATATTTATTATACCTCATCTGACTCGTTTGGTCGTTCAAAAGTCAGCCTGCCAAATTTCTCTGTACGGATATCACGGATAATCAATTCTGCTGTCTTATCATAATCCACAAGTCCGCGACCAGCCAGGCAGCCTCTCTTAGCACCAATCTGATCAAAGGCCTCAACGATTTCTTCTGGAATCTCTTCCAAATCATAACGTTCCTTTAAACGAGTCGGATATTCTGCCTCAAGGAAATGGAGCCCGTAAATAGCAATATCATGCAAATTCAAGATTGTATCTTTTATAGCTCCTGTAACGGCAAGCTTATAGCCTACCTCCTGGTCTTCAAATTTTGGCCAAAGGATTCCTGGCGTATCAAGAAGTTCCAGTTCCTTGCCGACTTTAATCCATTGCTGAGCTTTTGTAACTCCTGGCATATTGCCCGTCTTTGCGATATTCTTTCCAGCAAGACGATTAATAAGCGTCGATTTTCCGACATTTGGGATACCGACAATCATAGCCCGAATAGCGCGCGGTTTAATGCCGCGTGATTTCATCTTTTCGATTTTATCCTTGAGCACATCTTGAGCGCCGGACATAATGCTTTTCAAGCCTGTTCCCTGATGGGCATTGACTGCGACAGCCTTAATGCCCTTGCCAGCGAAATACGTAAGCCATTCATTCGTTCTATGCTGGTCAGCCATGTCTGCCTTATTTAAGATCACAAGGCGCGGCTTATGTTGTATGATTTCGTCAATCATCGGATTCCTTGATGATTGGGGCAGCCTCGCATCAACCAGTTCAAAAATGATATCCACTAATTTTAATTTTTCTGTTACTTCACGCCGAGCTTTTGCCATATGCCCGGGAAACCATTGTATTGTCATACTTTCACCTTCAACTCTTATTCCACTAGTCCAAAGTCCTCAATCGGCCAGTATACCAAGCTTGTCTTGCCAAGGATCTCACTGATTTTCACCGTGCCGATATGTCGGCTGTCTTTTGAGTAGCGTCTGTTATCGCCCATTACGAACACTTCGCCTTCAGGAACCGTTGCCTCACCCGTGATTTCTTCAAGAGTGAATGGCTCAGTTAGCGGTCCGTCAATCACTTGTTTCTTATAGTCAGCCAAATAAGGTTCCTCATAAGCAGTACCATTCACATAAAGCGTATCATCCTTATACTCTATTGTGTCACCAGGAAGGCCGATTACTCGTTTAATATAATCCTTTTCTTCCGTGGCATGGAAGACGACAATATCAAAGCGTTCCGGCTCGCCGATTTTGTAGGCTATCTTATTCACAACCATGCGGTCCTGATCCTTCAATGTTGGCATCATGGATAATCCGTCAACCAAGATAGGGGCAAACAAGAAGTACCGAATGATTGCCGCAAGCAATATGGCAATCACTAATGCCTTAACCCACTCAAAGATTTCATTTTTCTCCTTATGCTTCGCCATGTCAACACCCCGTATCATCTATCTGTCTATACGTTTAAATATAACCCAATACATGCAAAAAGCAATCAATATCTCCATGATGTGAAAAAGGAGCTTGTGTTTGCACAAGCTCCTTGTATCCACTCACGTTAGTCACGTAATTATCGGATTTCTTTGATACGCGCTGCTTTACCGCGTAGGTTACGCAAGTAGTAAAGCTTAGCACGGCGTACTTTACCGCGACGGATAACTTCCAATTTAGCGATGCGTGGTGTGTGCAATGGGAATGCACGCTCTACGCCAACACCGTAGGAAATTTTGCGGACTGTGAAAGTTTCACTGATTCCGCCTCCACGACGCTTGATTACTACGCCTTCGTATACCTGAATACGCTCACGAGTTCCCTCAACTACCTTCACGTGTACACGTACTGTATCACCAGGACGGAAAGAAGGAAGGTCAGTTCTAAGTTGTTCCTTCGTGATTTCTTCGATTAATTTATGCATCGTATTCAACTCCTTCCAAGCAATGCTCTTGCCAACCCTGATTGATGTATGACAGCGGAACATTGTTATAAAGAGAAAAGGCTTTACACCTTAACTCACAGGGTCTATCTTACCATATTAATTGCAGCTTTTGCAACTATCTATTTTCATTTTTTATCTCATCCAGCCATTTTTTCTCGGATGGTGATAATTCATAGCTGTCGAGAAGATCAGGACGGCGCTCATACGTCCTTCTCAAAGACTCTTTCTGCCGCCATTCCTCAATATGCTTGTGATTGCCGGACAAGAGCACATCCGGCACCTTCATCCCTCTGAAATCAGCTGGTCTTGTATAATGAGGATGCTCAAGAAGACCTGAACTGTATGAATCAAGCACTGGTGAATCCTCATTTCCAAGTACACCCGGCAAGAGCCGCACAACGCTGTCGATGATGACCATCGCACCAAGCTCCCCGCCTGTCAGCACAAAGTCGCCAATGGAGATTTCATCTGTTACGGCGAATTCCCTGATTCTCTCGTCATAGCCTTCATAATGACCGCATACAAAGACAAGCTGCTCCTCACCCGCCAGCTCTTCTGCTTTCTTTTGGGTAAATCGTTCCCCTTGAGGACAGAGGAGGATTACTCTTGGTTTCTTCCCCTCTGACGTTGGGGCAGCTATTTGTTCAAGCGCATCAAAGATTGGCTGTGGCTTCAGGACCATTCCAGCTCCCCCGCCATACGGGTAATCATCAACAGATTGATGCTTATTATCAGAGAACTCCCTGAAATTATGGGTATGGTATTCCGCCGCACCCTTCTCAGCCGCTTTCTTAAGGATAGAAGAGCCTAAAACACCTTCAAACATTTCAGGGAATAATGTCAGTACATCTATTCTCATTAATCCAGCAACCCTTCCATAGGCTCAATGATGATGGACTGGGCATCAACATCAATTTCCTTAACTACGTCATCAATATAAGGAATAAGCACTTCTTTGCCGTTTTTCCCTTTAATGACCCATACATCATTTGCACCTGGGGAGAGGATTTCCTTAATGACGCCGATTTGCTCGCCCGCTGCCGTGGAAACCGTGCAGCCAATGATTTCATGGTAATAGTATTCACCTTCATCCAATGCTCCCAGCTGCTCATCAGATACTTTTAAAACGCCTTCTTTATACCCTTCTACCTTCTCAATACTCTCATGGCCCTCAAATGTCAGCAAATAAAAATTCTTATGCTGACGGGACGAAGAAACAACAACCTCAATTGGGTCTTTTGCATTCTTCTTGAAGATATAAAGTGTGCTGCCTTTTTGATAGCGTTCCTCCGGAAAATCAGTTGAAGAAACGACACGCACCTCTCCTCTAATACCATGAGTGTTTACAATCTTTCCGACCTTGTACCATTTTTGCATATTCTTTATGTTCACCTCTATTTAAATTCATCGACGATCCCATCTTTGACGATGATGGTCTTAGTTTGCACAATTTCTTCCCACTTCTGCCCTATTTCCACATCAACGATTGCTTGTACTTCCCGTTCCTTCAATTCACTTCCGTAAGGAAGGATATCAAGCTGTTGAATTTGAAAATCAAGCAGCTTGATTTTCTCTTTCCTGACGTCAATTTCCTTCTCGAAATGTGTCTTCAGGCTGACAGGCTGAAATTTTTTCGTCTTTTCAAGCTTCTTCAGTTCAAATCGAAGCTGATCGCATTCCTTCTTCAGGACTGCTTTCTTGGAGTTAAATTGGTCTAAGAGCTCAAGCTTACTTTTCTCAGTCAATATTTGCTTTACGATCACATTTTGCAAAATTTTCACATTTAGCCACCTCTTTCGTCTTGCCATATCAACCGTTTATTAACATCCAGCCTATGTCCTGACAATGTTGGTGATTATTTAGATGTCGGTTCTGTATTCAATGCACTGCCAGAATTGCTCCAGGCTCCACAGAAAACTCAGAGCATCAAAAAATTATGTTGATCTATCTATTAAACATGATACTATGTATACTTTTCCTCTTTACCATTCATTATGAAGCAAAATCCCTATGAACGGAAACTTTTTTGTCCAGATAAGATAGGTTTTTTTGCGATGGGTGACCGCTGAATAAATGACCGGTGTTCATGGTCACGTCACCACGGACGTCCATCTTCCAATCGCGCGGGCAAGGAGATTTGTCCAAGCATCTCCATTCAGCCTGTTTCCTCTCACAGGAATAATAGAAAAAAGGAGGGAATTATTCCCTCCTTTTCTTATCGCTTCAATCGCTTATTTCCAAATAGACTTTTTTGTCACTCTTGGATGCAGCAGTATATACCACCGTTCGAATAGCTTTCGCTACCCGCCCCTGTTTGCCAATAACTTTCCCCATATCTTGCTGATTAACAGAAAGCGTATAGATGATTTTCTTGGCATGTTCATCCATTGATACGGTCACGTCATCCGGATGATCGACGAGAGGCTTTACGATTGTTTTAATAAGCTCTATCATAACGGACCTTTATATTACTTACCTTGTTTAGCGTTATGGAATTTCTCCATGATGCCTTCTTTAGACAACAAGTTACGAACTGTGTCAGAAGGTTTAGCACCATTTTGAAGCCATTTCAAAGTTAGTTCCTCGTCGATTTTCACTTCAGCTGGGTTAGCAACTGGGTTGTAAGTTCCAACTGTTTCGATGAAACGACCGTCACGCGGGGAACGAGAATCTGCTACTACAATACGATAGAAAGGAGACTTTTTAGCTCCCATACGTTTTAAACGAATTTTTACTGCCATTGTTTATTGCACCTCCGAATAGTATCACACAAGTAAGTATATTACCAAATCCATATACCCTTGTAAAGTCTTTTTTCTTAACACACAACTTTTTTACATAAATGGCAACTTAAAGCCGCCTTTTTTCTTGCCTTTTTGTTGCATTCCAGTCATCTGCTTCATCATCTTCTTCATTTCCTCGAACTGCTTAAGCAATCGGTTGACTTCCTGAATCGGCCTTCCGCTCCCTCTTGCAATCCGTTTGCGCCTGCTGGCGTTGATGATCTCAGGCTGTTCTTTCTCTTTTTGGGTCATTGATTGAATGATGGCTTCAACATGGGCAATTTGTTTATCATCAATAGACAAATTATTCATACCCTTGATCTTGTTGGCGCCTGGGAGCATCTTCAGAATATCATCTAATGGCCCCATTTTCTTCACCTGACTCAGCTGTTCAAGAAAATCATCAAACGTGAAGGTGGCTGTGCGCATTTTCTTCTCGAGTTCACGCGCTTTCGCCTCATCCACATCTGTCTGGGCTTTTTCGATAAGGGTAAGAACATCCCCCATGCCGAGTATTCTCGATGCCATGCGCTCTGGATGGAATGGCTCAAGCGCATCCATCTTCTCGCCCATACCAACGAATTTAATCGGCTTTTCTGCCACTGAGCGAATGGAGAGCGCTGCCCCGCCTCGCGTATCCCCATCAAGCTTCGTTAATATAACGCCGGTAATATCCAGCTGGTCATTAAAGCTCTTGGCTACATTGACGGCATCCTGCCCTGTCATCGCATCGACAACAAGGAAAATCTCATCTGGCTTCACGGCTTCTTTAATATCCGCCAATTCCCCCATCAAGTTCTCATCAATGTGCAAGCGTCCAGCCGTATCGACCAGCACGTAGTCGCAATGCTCTTCTTTCGCTTTAGCGACACCTTGCTTGGCGATCTCGACCGGGCTGACCTGGTCTCCTAACGAAAAGACAGGAAAGTTCAGCTGCTTCCCAAGTGTTTCTAACTGCTTAATTGCTGCCGGCCGATAAATATCCGCTGCGACAAGCATCGGTTTGCGGTTATATTTTTTGCGAAGCAGATTAGCAAGCTTCCCGGTAGTCGTTGTCTTCCCGGCACCTTGCAAACCAACCATTAAAATGACGGTTGGCGGTCGGTTGGAAACAGCGATTTTGCTCTGCTCTCCACCCATTAACTCCGTCAATTCTTCCTTGACGACCTTGATAACCTGCTGACCTGGAGTCAAGCTTTTCAACACTTCTTGACCGATGGCCCTTTCGTTGACACGCTTGATAAAATCCTTTACAACCTTAAAGTTAACGTCAGCTTCAAGAAGGGCGAGCCTAACCTCTCGCATCATTTCCTTTACATCTGCTTCTGTAACTTTACCTTTGCCGCGGATTTTTTGAAGAGTGCCTTGCAGTCGGTCGGCTAAACCTTCAAATGCCATTCTGCCGCCTCCTAATCTAACTTTTCAAGAGATGCTATTATCTCAATGAGTTGCTGTTGAACATGTTTATCAGATAATCCATCCGCTAAATTGCCTAACTTATTGAGCAAAAGGCTGCGTTCCTGTGCTTTTTGAAATAGCAGCAGCTTCGCCTCATATTCTTCAAGCATCGCTTCTGTTCGTTTAATATTATCATAAACGGCTTGGCGGCTCACCTCATATTCATCAGCGATTTCGCCAAGAGAATAATCGTCCAGATAATAAAGAGACATGTAACTTTTCTGCTTTGGTGTCAGCAATGATTGATAAAAGTCATATAGGTAATTCATACGCATTGTTTTTTCGAGCATCACTGACCCTCCAACTGTGTTAAGTGAAATACCTTTACAAAAATTTATTCTAAAGGGAAAATCAAAGAATGTCAAGAACCCGTCCTTAACAAAATGCTTGATTTATCAGTGTTTCTTCCATCTTCCTGTACTTCTAAAAGCAAAAAACCAGGATATCCCTCTGAAAGGAATTCCTGGTTTGCTATTATAGGCTTATTCTTCTGCTTTATCAACCATATCGGCGAATAAGCCGTATACAAATTGCTCCGAATCAAACTCTTGCAAATCATCCATCTGCTCGCCAAGACCGACGAATTTGACCGGTATCCCAAGCTCATTGCGAATGGCGATGACAATGCCCCCTTTTGCCGTTCCATCCAGCTTCGTCAAGACGATGCCGCTTACGTCAGTCGCTTCCTTAAAGGTCTTAGTCTGCATGAGAGCGTTTTGGCCTGTCGTCGCATCAAGAACTAGCAAGACTTCATGGGGAGCTCCCGGAATCTCGCGCTCTATCACTTTTTTCACCTTTTCAAGCTCCTTCATCAGATTGACCTTGTTCTGAAGGCGGCCAGCCGTATCGCAGAGCAGGATATCAGCTTTTCTTGATTTAGCGGCCTGCACGGCATCATACATAACGGCAGCCGGGTCGGAGCCGGCCCCTTGCTTGATGACTTCAACGCCAACGCGTTCTCCCCATACCTCAAGCTGCTCAATTGCTCCAGCACGGAATGTATCTCCTGCGGCCAGAAGCACCTTCTTGCCCTCAGACTTGTACTTATGGGCAAGCTTGCCGATTGTAGTCGTTTTCCCGACTCCGTTTACACCGACGAAAAGAACTACCGTCAATGCATCCTCCTGGATGTTCATCTCAGCTGATTTTTCCTCGCCGGATTCATAAATTTCCACGAGCTTTTCAGAGATGACACTCTGTACCTCACTAGTATCTTTAATATTGCGGCGCTTCACTTCGAATTTCAGTTTATCGATAAGCTCCATGACGGTTTCGACGCCAATATCGGCTTGGATCATTACATCCTCGAGTTCTTCAAAGAAATCTTCATCCACTTCTCTGTATCTTGCAACCAACTCATTTACTTTCTCTGTAAATGAGTTGCGGGTCTTTGTCAAACCTTCCCTGAACTTCTCTGTTGTTGATGTCGTTTGTACACTGAATTTATCTTTTAGCTTCTTAAAAAAACTCATAGTCTACCACCTTTATTTTGATTCAACCAATTCTCTCGTTTCCTCGAGCTTCACAGATACTAGCCTTGATACACCGGATTCCTGCATCGTGACACCATAGAGGACATCCGCCTCCTCCATCGTTCCTTTTCGGTGGGTGATCACGATAAATTGGGTCTCTTTACTGAATTTCTTTAAATACTGGCTGAAGCGATACACATTGGCTTCATCCAAGGCAGCTTCCACCTCATCAAGAATACAGAATGGAACCGGACGCACCCGCAAAATGGCAAACAGCAAGGCGATGGCTGTCAGGGCACGTTCTCCCCCAGATAACAGGCTGAGATTTTGAAGCTTCTTGCCTGGAGGCTGCGCAATGATATCGACACCTGTATTCAAGAGATCCGCCGGGTCTGTCAATTTTAGCTCTGCTCTTCCTCCGCCGAACAGCGATGGGAAAACGAAATTGAACTCTTTCTTGATGGCATTGAAGGTGATTTCGAAGCGGCGCTTCATCTCCTCATCCATCTCATCAATTACATCAAAGAGGGTATCCTTCGCTTCCTTCAAATCATCCTTTTGTGTGACAAGGAATTCATAACGCTCTGATACACGCTCATACTCATCAATGGCACCGATATTCACGGTACCAAGTTCTTCAATGGCAAGACGAATTAATTTCACCTTTCGCTTAGCTTCCTCGGCTTCAATGGTCAATGGATATTTTTCCTTTGCCGCTTCAAAGGTCAGCATATATTCTTCCCTCAGAAGATCAAGGCGCGTATCCATTTCCACATCAAGTCGGTTAAGCTTGATTTCCTCATCACGCAAAGTTTCTGACAACCCTTTATATTGACGGTTCCATTCCTTCAATACCTGATCGGTTTCTTCTATCTTTGCAGACAGATTCTTTCTGCTCGCTTGCAGCATTGCTATCTCATGCATGGTTTCTTCTTTCAGCTTCTGCTTCTCAGCTGCCATTTCCACGAGATTATTCTCTCCCGTAGAGCTTGAGGTCATTTCTCCATTTAAGAAAGCCAGGTCTTCCTCTGCCTCTTTTACGGTCAGCTCTAGCGCTGCAATCTCTGACGTTAAGCGCTCGACCTCATTTTGCTGATGCTGGAGCTGCTCTGACTTGGATGCGAGGCGAATCTTCAGTTCGTTCACTTCTTCATTGAGCTCGTCCTTATTTGATTGGTCGGTCTTCTTCTGTTCTGTATACAGATTGATTTCGCGATCAATCTCCATAATAGAATGCTCCAGGCCGCTCAATTCCTGTTCAAGCTCTTGAATGCGAGCTTCACGATAGGTTTGCTCCTCATCAAGCGTAGACTTCTCCATATCATAGATGGTTAAGCGCTCATTGACATTACGCTGCTCATTTTGCCATTCACGTATTTGTCCCTTGATCGCCTCCTCATTGACACGGAGAGTTTCCCCCGCTTCGCGAAGACGGACCAGCTGCTTCTCTGAGCTTGCCACATCATTTTTCAATGCTTTTACATGGGCCTCAAGCTTGCCCGTTTGCTCCTCCATCTGCCCTAGCTTCTCTGTCAGTTCCTCAATTTCTCCCTTTCTCGAGAGAATAGAAGTGCCCGACTGCCTGCTCGCTCCTCCAGTCATCGCACCGCCCGGACTGACAACATCCCCTTCAAGGGTCACTAGTCTGTAACGGTACCCTGCCATTTTGGCAATCTCATTGGCACCGACAAGGTCCTTGACGATGATGACATTGCCGAGCAAGCTCATCATGATGTCCTTATAGCGGGATTCATACTGGATAAGCTCAGCCCCTACACCTATATAGGCCGGGTGTGAGGATATCGCTTGGATCGTTTGCGCCGGAATATACTTCCCCTTAATGGTCGATAAAGGAAGAAAGGTGGCTCTTCCAAGCCTGTTTTTCTTCAAGAAGGATATCGCTGTGCGTGCATGACTCTCATTATCCATGACGATGTTTTGCAAAGCTCCCCCAAGAGCCGTTTCAATCGCCAGCGCATAATCTTTCGGCACTTGAATCAGTTCAGCCACAGCGCCATGGACGCCTGGCAGCTGCTTATCCTTTGCCTTTAAGATTTCCTTGACTCCTTGGAAGAAGCCTGAATATTCATCTTCCATCTCTTCAAGCATTTCTTTACGTGATTTTGCTTTTTGCAAATATTGATACGCTTGGTAGAGTGTCTTCTCCTGCTTTTCATATTGGTTCTTCAGGTTTTCATGAGAACGTTCCGTTTCCCTGTAACGATGGACCTGATTGGTCAGATCCTGCTGAACGGCCTTTAATCTGGAGGCCGCCTCATCTAAGCGAGTGGTCACACTTTCCCTCGCCTTTAAAAGCTTTTCATTATCATGGTCGAGCTTCTCATGCTTATTGGTTTGCAGTTCTTGCTGCTGCTTTAAGTAGGCAAGCTCATGTTTGACGGTTGCTTGGCGATTCAAGTATTCAATGTAGTCACTCTTAAGGGCTTCTATTTTCGCCTCAAGATCGCCGGCGAAATTTTTCAGGATGCCTTGTTTTTGACGTAACTCTTTTTTGGCTGCTTCCGTTTCTTCTCTTAAGCGGGATAATGTTTCTGATTTCTCCTCTTTATTCTGAGACAGAATGGAGATTTTCTCTTTTGAAGCAGCCAGTGTTTTCTCAAGCTGGCTCTTATTCTGATTCGCATTTTTCATCCGTTCCTTCAGAACTTGCTTTTTGCCTTCTACCTTTTCAAGCTCTTCACTGACTTGCAAAAGCGCAGACTGCAGCCCTTGCAGCTTGGAATCGAGAACAACGAGCTTATCGCGATATTCTTCCATCTCCGTTTCTTTTGCTGTTATACGTGAGCTGAAATTAGCTTCATTTTCCTGATGGCTTTCTAACTGCTTCTTAAGCGATGTCCATTTTTTATGGAGGTCTTCGACTTCATACACAAGAAGAGCTGCTTCGAATTCTTCGAGCTCCTCTTTCTTTTGAAGATAGTCACGCGCAATAGAAGCCTGTATCTTCAATGGCTCTACCTGGCCCTCTAGTTCATGCAAAATATCCTGGACTCGGTTGAGATTGGCTCTCGTCTCCTCCAGTTTGGCTTCTGCCTTCTTCTTCCGTGTCTTATATTTCAAGACACCTGCCGCCTCTTCGAAGATTGTTCTTCTCTCTTCAGGCTTCGAGCTCAATATTTCTTCCACTTTTCCTTGGCTTATAATGGAGAATGCCTCTTTGCCAAGGCCGGAATCCATGAAAAGATCAATAATATCCTTTAGCCTGCATGGCTGATTATTAATATAAAAGTCACTGTCACCGGAACGGGTCACCCTTCTTGTGACACTAACTTCATGAAAATCGATTGGAAGAAACTTACTTTCGTTATTTAAGGTTAATGTGACTTCTGCGAAGTTTAGCGGCTTCCTGGAATCACTACCGGCAAAAATGATATCCTCCATCTTCGCTCCTCTAAGCGATTTGGCCGATTGCTCACCGAGAACCCAGCGAATCGAATCAGTGATATTACTTTTCCCGCTTCCATTCGGGCCAACTACAGCTGTCACTCCAGAAACAAATTCTACTGAAATACGTTCTGCAAACGATTTGAATCCTATTACATCCAATCGTTTCAAGAACAATTGATTATCTACTGTCATGGTTCATCCAACTGCCTTTTTTCCTCAGGATTTGCTGCTTTTGCGCAAATGGATTAGCGCTTGCTGGGCAGCATGCTGTTCTGCTTCTTTTTTTGATTTGCCTTTACCCGTGCCAAAATCCGTTCCATTGAGCGAAACCTTCGCCACGAACTCGCGGTTATGAGCAGGACCTTTTTCCTGCAGGATCCTGTATTCCAGAATGCCCGCTCCATCTTTTTGGACCAATTCCTGCAATTGGCTCTTATAATCCATCACATGGGAAAAAGCACCATCGTGAATCTTAGGATATACCCATTGCTTCAAGAACTCAATAACGGCATCTAATCCTTGGTCAAGATAAAGTGCACCGATAAACGCTTCGAATACATCCGCAAGCAGGGCAGGCCGCTCCCTTCCTCCTGTCATTTCCTCGCCTTTGCCGAGCAAGATTAGGGGACCAAAGGAGAGCTCTGTCGCGAATTTTACAAGTGAGGGCTCACAAACGATAGCCGCACGCAATTTCGTTAATTCTCCTTCACTCATAGTTCGAAAGTTTTTGTAAAGGAATTGAGATACGGTTAATTCGAGAACAGCATCACCCAGGAATTCAAGCCGTTCATTGTCTTCATAAGGTTTTCGACGATGCTCATTCACATAAGATGAATGCGTAAATGCTTGTTTCAGCAAGGAGATATCAGAAAATGTGAATCCGATTCTTTCCTGAAACGCTTTAAAGTGATTATCTGAATATGGTTTTTTTCTGTTTTTATGCATATTGTCCCCCCGCTTAAATCTTCCTCTAAAAGATTCTCACATTAAGTATATATAAATCCATACGTTTGGAAAAGGTACAAATTAGAATTTACTATATCCAAAAAGGATATGCAAAGCTAGCCCACGCCATCATACGGATAGCCATACGAAAAGCCCCGTCAAATTACGGGGCTTAAAAATTGCTGATTAGCTTTGGCTCTTTATGTAGTTCACCGCGTCGCCAACAGTTGAAATCTTTTCGGCATCATCATCTGAGATTTCCATCCCGAATTCATCTTCAAGTTCCATTACCAATTCAACAACATCAAGTGAATCAGCACCTAGATCATCTTTGAAAGAAGCTTCTAGTGTCACTTCGGATTCTTCAACACCAAGGCGGTCTACGATAATTTTTGATACTCTTTCTAATACTTCAGCCATTACTTCACCTCCCTTCAAGTTGTCCATCTATTGTACATGGGTTCGCTTCCAGATTCAATCCTTCCCTTAATGCATCACCATTCCGCCGTCAACATTCAGCGTCTGTCCAGTAATATAAGAAGCATCATCTGAGGCTAGGAAGCTGACAAGACGGGTCACATCCTCCGGAGCTCCAAATCTCCCAAGCGGGATTTGACCAAGGATTTCTCCAGCAACCCCTTCCGGAAGCCCGCCAGTCATATCTGTTTCAATGAAGCCTGGCGCAACGGCATTAACTGTAATTCCTCTCGGTGCCAGCTCGCGGGCAGTCGTTTTGGTCAGGCCAATTACTCCCGCCTTAGCAGCCACATAATTCGCTTGCCCGGCATTCCCGGCAAGTCCGACAACAGAAGCAATATTAATGATGCGTCCGCTCCGCTGCTTCATCATCTGTCTTGTGACTGCTTTCGTTCCTAAGAAAACACCTTTTAGATTCGTATTAATGACCGCATCCCAATCACTTTCCTTCATGCGCATCAATAAAGTATCTCTTGTGATGCCTGCATTGTTTACGAGAATATCGAGACGGCCAAACTCCTGAATGGTCTCCTGAACCATTTCAGTCACCCTTTTTGCATCAGCTACATCCCCTTGAATGGCAATAGCCTTTCCTCCAAGAGATTGTATTTCGCTGACAACCCCTGCTGCCCGATCAGCATTGCCGGCAAAGTTGATCGCTACGCTTGCCCCTTGACGAGCAAGCTCAAGAGCAATGGCCTTGCCAATTCCCCTTGAAGCACCCGTCACCAGCGCTGTTTTCCCGGATAGCTTATCCATTCGCCATTTCCCCCTTCAATTGCGCGATTACATGATCACAGGATTCCAAATCCTTAACGGAATATGTCCGTACCTTACGATTAATCTTCTTGATGAGACCAGATAAGACCGTACCAGGTCCAAATTCCACAAAAGTCTCCGCTCCTTCTCCAATCATGTACTCGATAGATTGCTGCCATTTGACCGGCGAATAGAGCTGATGAACAAGACTTGCTTTTATTTCATTTTCGGCTGCAGGCTTCGCCGTGTAGTTCGCCACTACCGGTGCTTGCGGCTTTGAGATTGGAATGCTGCCGAGGATTTCCTCAAGCTGTCTAGCAGCAGGCTTCATGAGAGATGAGTGAAAAGGCCCGCTCACAACAAGAGGAATGCTTCTCTTGGCCCCTTTTTGCTTGGCAAGCTCTGCCGCTAGCCTTACTCCTTCAGCCGTTCCAGAAATAACGATTTGACCAGGACTGTTGATATTGGCGAGTTGAACAGGGTGACCGCTTTCAGAGATGGTGCTTACCACGTCATGCAGCAAGTCCTCTTCCATTCCAAGAATGGCGCTCATGGCCCCTTCCCCTGCCGGAACAGCCTCTTCCATGAATAAGCCCCTGTTACGAACAAGCTTAACGGCGTCTTCAAATGAAATAGCTTCCATAGCCGCATACGCGGTATATTCGCCCAGGCTGTGACCTGCGGCAAAATCTGGAGTCATTCCCCCTCTTTCAAGAAAGGTCTTATAAAGCGCCAGGCTAGTCGTTAATAAAGCGGGCTGGGCGTTTCGCGTCAGAGTCAGAACCTCCTGTTCTCCCTTGAAAATGAGGTCTGAGAAGCCCGGTTCGATATATTCATCTGCCTTCTCGAATACGCTTCTCGCTGAACTCACCTGTTCATAGACATCCTGTCCCATTCCAATGACCTGCGAACCTTGACCAGGAAAAACAAAAGCAAGTTTTGTCATCATATCCTCCTTATGCTTGGTTGATTGCGTCGTGAATCGTTTCTGTCACACGATGCTCCACCATAATCCTCGCTTGGCGGATCGCATTATAGAATGCATTCGCATCTGATGAACCATGTGCCTTAATTACCGGCGCCTTAAGCCCAAAAAGACCAGCTCCGCCGTATTCAGAATAATCCATTTGATTCTTCAGTTCCTTCATCGCCGGCTTCAGCACGGCTGCTGCCAGCTTGCTCTTTAAATCCGCAGTCATGGCTTCCTTCATCATCTTGAAGAGTGCTCCTGCCGTTCCTTCTGTCGTCTTCAATACCATATTGCCAGTAAACCCATCCGTTACGACGACATCTGCTGCACCATTAAGCAATTCACGCGCCTCGACATTGCCAATGAAGTTGAAATCAGCCTCCTTCAACAAGTTGAAGGCTGCCTTTGCCAATTCATTGCCCTTCTTTTCCTCTGTTCCGATATTCAACAATCCAACACGAGGCTTTTCGATATTGCGTACCTTTTCTGCATAGACAGAACCCATTAATCCATATTGATAGAGGTGCTCCGGCTTGGCATCCGCATTGGCGCCAACATCAAGAAGGACAAAGCCTTTTCCATCAACGGTCGGCAATGTCGGACTCAAAGCAGGGCGGTCAATCCCCTCAATTCTTCCGACTACAAATAATCCCGCAGCCATCAGTGCACCTGTATTTCCTGCAGAAATGCATGCATCTGCTTTTTTATCTTTTACGCTTTGTGCGGCAAGCACCATTGAAGCATTTTTCTTCCTTCTTACAGCTCTTACCGGCTCATCATCACCGCTAATCACTTCATCAGTATGTATGATCGTCATTCTTTCAGTCATTGTTTGATATTTCTTGATTTCAGCTTCATTGCCGATCAGCAAGATTTCTAAATCCGGGAATGTCTGAAGGGCCTTTTCCGCTCCCTTAACTGATTCCTTCGGTCCGTGATCTCCACCCATTGCGTCCAATGCAATAATCATTTCAATTCATCCTTTTTCATCATAGTTGCTCGATACATATTAAATTCACCCTTAAAGACGAGGGTTGTTCCGACATAGCTTTGGACCGCGACCTGCGATCTCCCTTTTTCTTTATCCACTTCCAGCACACGCGCTTTCGCGATGACACGGTCACCTTCATGCACTGGCTGTGTGAACTGAATATTCGCCTTGGCTGTCAATGCCAATTCATCGTTTGTGACCGCCACGGCAAGGGAATTAGCTTGCGCAAATAAATGATGTCCGCGTGCAATGCCATTTCGTTTAAACACATGCTCCCTGCGAATATCAAGCAAGGAGATGGCGCTGTGATCCATTTCAATGTCTATAATTTCACCGATGATTTCATCGACCGGAAGTGACTTAATGTCATCAGTCATTTTCTTTTCCGCCATCGTTTTTATTCTCTCCCTAAGTTCAGGGATTGATAATTCAAGGCGGTCCAACCGAATGGTCTGAATGCTGACCTCAAGCTTGTCAGCCAATTCCTCATCTGTAATAAAAGGATTTGTCTCTATCATATCTGTCAGCAAGACTTGCCTGTCTTTTTTATTACGTCTCAAGATGATTCACCTTCCGATCAGTTTATGACTAGGTACTAATAGTAGTATATAATCTAAAAAAACAGATTGCAAGAGTAACCTAAGACTCCGGCGCAATCTGTTCCTCAATCCAACTTTTCACCTTCAAGAATACCTGAAGCGTTCAAGTAATCTCGCAAATAGGCACATTCATCAGCTTCCCAGAATTCCTCCGAATTCACCAATTCATCTGCATCCTTGCGTGCTGTTTCAAGCGCCCTGTAATCATGGACCATATCGGCCATCTTAAACTCAGGAAGTCCGCTTTGCTTGCTGCCGAAAAAGTCACCGGGTCCGCGAAGCTCAAGGTCCTTCTCACTCAATACAAAGCCATCCGATGTCTCACACATCGCGTTCAGCCGCTCTACTCCTACTTCTGTTTTCGGATCCGCGATCAAGACGCAATAGGATTGTTCCGCACCGCGCCCGACCCGGCCCCGAAGCTGATGCAGCTGTGATAACCCGAATCTTTCAGCGTCATAGATGACCATTACGCTCGCATTCGGCACATTCACACCGACCTCGACGACCGTAGTGGATACAAGGATTTGGATTTCATTCTTCCCAAACCCTCTCATCACCTCATCCTTCTCATCAGCCGGCAATTTGCCGTGCATGAGTCCAACCGTGTATTTCGGCGTGAAATACTGGGTCATTGCCGCATGAACATCAAGCACGTTTTGAAGATCAAGTTTTTCTGATTCCTCAATCAGCGGGCAGATGACGTAGGCTTGCCTTCCTTTCATCAATTCCTTTTCCATGAATTGCAGGATACGTCCAAGCATGGAATGCTTGGCCCAATATGTCTCGATTGCTTTTCTTCCTGATGGGAGCTGGTCAATGATTGATACATCCATCTCACCAAAAGCGGTAATCGCAAGTGTACGGGGAATCGGTGTCGCCGTCATGAACAGGACATCAGGACTTTCTCCTTTATCACGGAGAATACGGCGCTGATTCACGCCAAAGCGATGCTGTTCATCCGTGATGACTAGACCTAGTTCTTTGAAGTTAACATCCTTTTGTATCAAGGCATGTGTTCCTATCAAAATATCGATTTCACCGCGGGCCAATAATTCCATCATTTCTTTTCGTCTCTTGCCTTTGACACTGGATGTGAGCAACGCTACCTCGACCCCAAACGGCGTCAATAAATCATAAAGCGAGTTGGCGTGCTGTTCTGCCAAGATCTCGGTCGGCACCATCAAAGCCCCTTGGCTGCCGGAAGTGACAGCAGCATATAAGAGAATGGCCGCAACGACCGTTTTCCCAGAGCCGACATCCCCCTGTAAAAGGCGATTCATTCGATAGGGGGATCTCATATCAGCCAGAATTTCATTCACGACTTTCTTCTGGGCTTCTGTCAGCTCAAATGGCAAGGACGAGATGAAGTCCTTTACCTTCGCGTTATCAAAGGCATGCGCCTTACCATTTGAGCTTTCGCGGTTAAACTTTCTAAGCGCCTGCATTTTCAGCTGGAATAATAAAAACTCCTCATACACAAAGCGGCGATGAGCCTGCTTCACTTCCAGGCTATCTTTCGGGAAATGCAAATATCTCATGGCAATGTTTCTAGGAGGCAATTTATATTGAGTCAAATAACGTTCAGGGAGGATTTCAGGAATTTCCGCATAGTAGTCGGCATAAGCCTGTTTGATCCACTTGCGGAGCATCTTAACGGATAGATCCCCTCTTGTGTGGTAGACAGGTTCAAATTCATGCGTGCGCGCAACCGCGTTCAGCTTGTATTCCGAGGCAGTCAGCGTGAGCCTGTTCTTATCCCATTTACCAGTGACAGTGATGGCTTCATTTAACGTTAATTTATTCTTGATATACGGCTGGTTGAAGAAGATAACCGTAATCAGATGACGGCCAGTCAAAAGCTTAAACGTAAGCCTTGATTTCTTCCGGCCGAAGTAGGATAGATTCGGGGCAGATTGAATGGTTCCCTCAATGGTAACTCTCTCATCTTGGGCTGCTTCAACGATGTCCTTGACGCGATAGTCTTCATACCGGTACGGGAAATAATTCAGCAGATCATCTATCGTATGGACTCCGATGGACTCTAAAAGCATCCTTGACTCGGTACCCACACCCTTTAATTCTTCAACCGACAGTTGAGCTAACGGATTCATTTCTTCTCCAAGGATATCCCGAAAATTTTTGCCTCCAGCTCCCTGCCAGTAGGTGTGGCAGCCAATCCGCCCTGTGCTGTTTCCCTAAGCGCAACCGGCATTGTTTGCCCAATCTTATACATCGCGTCAATCACTTCATCGCAAGGGATACGGCTCTTGATTCCCGCTAGCGCCATATCGGCTGCAACCATTGCATTGGCTGCTCCCATCGCATTTCGCTTCACACAAGGAACCTCAACTAGCCCTGCAACCGGGTCACAAACAAGACCAAGCATGTTTTTGAGGGTGATGGCCATCGCTTCCGCACATTGAGACGGCGTGCCTCCTGCCATTTCCACAATCGCTGCCGCAGCCATTCCTGAGGCAGAACCCACTTCAGCCTGGCATCCTCCAGCAGCCCCTGAGATGGAAGCATTATTGGCAACGACAAAGCCGAATGCGCCTGATGTAAACAAGAATTCAATCATTTCCTGTCTAGTCGGATTCAGCTTCTCCTTGACGGCAAATAAAGTGCCTGGCACAACGCCGGCAGACCCTGCTGTCGGAGTCGCACAAATGGTTCCCATGGCAGCATTCACTTCATTCGTCGCGACCGCCTTGCTGACACCATCCAAAAGGACTTCACCAGAAAGGCTCTTACCTTTTTTGATATACTCCTGAAGCAGCACAGCATCGCCCCCGGTTAGTCCAGAATGCGACTTAACACCCTTAAGGCCTCTTTCAATCGCTTCTTCCATAACAGTCAGATTGCGGTCCATGAATTGGATAACTTCTTCGCGCGTTCTTCCTGTCACTTCCATTTCCTGCTGTATCATTACCTCAGCTATTTTCACTTGTCTCGTTTCAGCCAATTCCACAAGTTCGGCAACATTGCGAAACATTCCATTACCTCCTCTTATCTATTCATTAATCAGCAATTTTCGTTACTCTTGTAACATGGTCAAGCTGGGAGATTTCATCCAAAATATCCTGACCAATATTTTGATCCACTTCAATCGTCATTAAGGCTGTACTTCCAACCTCTTTTCTAGACACTTCCATATGGCCAATATTGATTTGATGAGATGCCAAGACATTAGACACACTGGCGATGGCGCCAAATTTATCATCATGGACAACAAGTATGGCCGGATGATGGCCGGAAAGACGGAGCTCAAATCCATTTAACTCGAGGATTTCTATCTTTCCGCCCCCAATAGAGATTCCAACAAGCTCCATTTCCCCTTCACTGTCACCCATGCGGATTCGCACCGTATTTGGATGGTCCACAACAGCCTCTTCTTCAATGAATGTCACTTTCAGGTTCTCTTTTTTGGCAATATCAAACGCCTCGGGCAAGCGGGTGTCAAATGTGTCAAAATCAAGTAATCCGGCAATGATGGCGACATCTGTTCCATGGCCTTTATAAGTTTTAGCAAATGATCCATATAGAGAAACAATGGCCCATTCCGGCTTACGATTAAACAAGCTGCGAGCTACTCTCCCAATGCGGGCCGCTCCAGCAGTATGGGAGCTCGATGGACCGATCATAACGGGGCCAATGATATCAAAGACACTTTTATATTTCATGCGCGTATCCTCTCCTCTAAAAATATCCGTACATACTGAAATAGAAGGGGAATCCCCCTTCTATTCTGTTTTTCACAGTATGCTTTTTTATTCAGCAGCAAAAATATAGGAATAAAGCGGTTGTTTGCCGTTATGGACTTCAACCTCAAGATCAGGATATTCCTCGCCGCAATAATCCACCAAGGCATCTACTTCCTCTTCAGAAGTTTCTTCCCCGTATAGGATTGTCAAGATTTCAGCGTTATCAAGCATGGAGCTTAGAACTTCCTTCGCTGCCTCGACTCTGTCTTTATTTTTCACTTTAATCTTACCATCGATCAGACCCATGTAATCGCCTTTTTCGATTTCCAGACCTTCAATGCTCGTGTCACGAACCGCAAATGTAATCTGTCCAGTCACGACGTTTTGAAGAGCTTCATTCATCATATCTTCGTTCTCTTCCGCTGTTGCAGTTGGATTGAAGGTAAGAAGAGCTGTTAATCCTTGAGGGATTGTTTTAGTCGGGATGACTGTTACAGCTTTATCACTCACATCAGAGGCTTGATTAGCCGCCATGATGATATTCTTGTTATTTGGAAGGATATACACATGATCTGCGTTAATCGCTTCAACTGCTTTTACAATATCCTCTGTAGACGGGTTCATTGTTTGGCCGCCTTCAATCACAACATCAGTGCCGATGCTTCGGAACAAGTCAGCAATTCCTTCGCCCATTGCAATGGCAACAACCCCAAATGGTTTCTTTTCTGTTTGGGCAGGTGCCGCATTTTCGCGTAATTGATTCTCTGTTTCGTTTAGAATCGTAGAATGCTGTTCACGCATATTTTCGACTTTAACCTTAATCAAGCTTCCGTATTTTTGCCCATAGTTCAAGCAATTCCCCGGATTTTCAGCATGGATGTGCACCTTTACGATATCTTCATCAGAAATGACTAGCAACGAGTCGCCAAATTCACTTAAGTCTTGGCGGAACTGCTCTTCATTGAACGGATTCTCAGCTGTCTTTTCTTGCTCAAAGCGAACCATGAACTCCGTGCAGTAACCAAACTCGATATCCTCGGTTTTCATATGGCCTTGTACGCTCATATGATGTTCAGCGCTCACAAGCTCGTCCATTTTCGGCTTGCTTTCCGGCGTTTCAGCCAATTTCTCGCCTTTTAATTCTGCCAGGAATCCTTCATATACGAACACAAGCCCTTGGCCGCCGCTGTCTACCACGCCGACTTCCTTCAGGACTGGCAATAAGTCAGGTGTACGCTGTAAAGATGCTTTTGCTTCTGCAAGCACAGCCTCCATAACGCCTGTAATGCTCTCTTCCTTTTCAGCAGCTGCCGTACCAGCTTTAGCCGCGTCCTTTGCTACTGTAAGGATTGTCCCTTCAACAGGCTTCATGACAGCCTTATAGGCTGTTTCTACACCAGCTTCGAAAGCTTGTGCAAATTCTTTGCTGTTAATGGCCGCTTTCGCTTCGATATTCTTCGCGAATCCTCGGAATAATTGGGACAGGATGACACCTGAGTTCCCGCGCGCGCCCATAAGAAGGCCCTTTGCAAGGGAAGATCCTACTTTTCCGATATGATCCTGCACATTATTTCTAACTTCATTCGCGCCAGAAGTCATCGACAAGTTCATATTCGTCCCTGTATCTCCGTCCGGTACCGGGAAGACGTTCAACGCATCTACATATTTTGCGTTGGCAGAAAGCCTGTTTGCCCCCTGTATGACCATTTCGGCGAATCTTTTGCCGTCAATAGATGTTATAACCACTAAAATTTCCTCCTTAAATTACGGATTCGTCACACGAACCCCTTGAACAAAAATATTAACAGATTCAACCGATAGTCCTACAGTTTGATTCAACGTATATTTCACTTTAGATTGTACGTTGTGAGCAATCTCTGAGATTTTTGTTCCATAGCTAACGATGATGTACATATCGATATGTATCTCATCTTCCTCTTGTCTGACCACTACTCCTTTAGAGAAGTTTTCTTTTCGAAGAATTTCGCTAAGTCCGTCTTTGATTTGGCTTTTTGATGCCATGCCTACTATACCGTAGCAGTCAACCGCCGCACCGCCGGCAATAATTGCCACTACATCATTCGAAATATCTATTTGTCCGTATTTGGTGCTCATTTCAATAGACATACTAATTCCCCCTTTAGGTTAACCATAGCTAATGACATTTTACTATAATCACTTTTGAATGGAAAGTCTTTATACTATACCAATACATTACCTATACCAATTAATCAAAGTTAAAATCTTATGTCAAGGCTTTTTTCTTGAAAGACAGTCCCAATTGTATTGCAATCTCTCAAGAGGTATGTTAAATTATTAAGGTATCTTTTGAAGAGACCGACTAAAAGAACTCATTAACATAAGCACGTAAGGAGGGAATTTGGCTATGGCACGCAAATGTGTTATCACTGGTAGAAAAACATCTTCCGGAAACCACCGTTCTCACGCTATGAACGCTAACAAACGTACATGGAAAGCGAACGTTCAAAAAGTTCGTATTCTTGTAAACGGAAAACCGAAAAAAGTATATGTTTCTGCAAGAGCGCTTAAATCTGGCAAAGTTGAACGCGTATAATCGAGCGAAACTAAAGCATCCTGTTTTGGCAGGATGCTTTTTCATTTTTCCCATATTCATCAAATTAACCCTGCCGCGTCAAAGATTTTCCCCCGCCCAAAACAAAAAAACACCCTTTTGAAGCTAAAGGGTGTCGAAACACATGTATGAAAGGCCAATGGCCGGCTAAAAAAACACTTCATCTCTTTACCCTTTCTTGAACGCTCCTAACATCGCCTTCACAATCCCGCCCAAAAAGCGGGGCAATTTTATCGTGTAAAATTTCATACTGTCCCTCCTTAATGCTAGCCTGAAACTTATTCCTATCCTGATTCATCCTGCATTAATGGCATATCTATAAATGCTATTAGCCTATCTAGAGCATATTAATCTGTGCTTCTTATCATCATTAATATGCCGGACGAAAACGAAAAATTACCGGTTTGGGAATTTAATTGGTTACTGATAGACAGCGTCCTTCCCCTCTTTAGGGTGGCATTTTCCAGCGGGTAAAGAAAGCCGGTGAGCGTGATGCCGGTGATTTCTTCACTTATCGGTATGAAGGATACATAGCGTTTATCATTTTCATGAATGGTATAATTTCCAGGATAGAAAAAGGAAATCTCATTTTGCCGATCCACAATGCTTGCCTTCACAGGCTGCCTCAAATGTTCATCACTTGCAAGAAGCATGATATTCCCCATGGAATGATCCAATCTTCCCCCCGTTGCTCCATATATAATTATCCGATCGGGCTTTTGTCTATAGGCCCAAGCGAGACAAAGTTCAAGGTCTGTCTCGTTCTTTTCCGGAGGATAGACATATACATTGTTGGCTGATTGCCGTATGACGGTAAGCTCCTCATCCGTTACCGAATCAAAGTCGCCAAAGGCCGCCTCCATATTAATTCCACACTCGGCGAGTACCAGAGCCCCTCTGTCCGCCCCGCACCAGAGCGCACCATCCATTCCCGCTGCAATAGTTACTAAGTCAGGAAGAGCCTCCTCGGGCCCTCCAGCGACAATCCTAATATCCATATTCATTCCTCCTAATATAGAAAAAGGATTATCCTCCTTAAGCCAGAAGGCTTAAGGCAGATAACCCTTTTATTGCTGCAGGCTTTGCAACCAGTTCCCATCTGCTGCATAAGCCCTGTTTCTTACTTACCTTATCCGCGTATATCGGCAATCGCCTGCTTGCGGTCTGCCTTATTATAGATAGCGGAACCCG
>CAJGCH010000011.1 GCA_904501845.1 uncultured Bacillaceae bacterium
CCGGGGTAGATCTGTCTGAGGAAATGCTCGAAGTCGCCATGGCAAAAGCCTTGGAAGCAGGAGTTTCCATTCCCTATTTCCATCA
This sequence comes from uncultured Bacillaceae bacterium, assembly GCA_904501845.1. Lineage (GTDB taxonomy): Bacteria > Bacillota > Bacilli > Bacillales > Pradoshiaceae > Pradoshia. The sequence continues at coordinate 86 of CAJGCH010000011.1, forward strand.
GGACATGAGGGAGCTTTCAGAACTCGGCCAGTATGATATGGTCATGATTTTTTGTGATTCCCTTAACTATTTGGACGGGGAAGAAGATATCAAGAAGACGTTTGCTGCGGTTAGCGGCCATCTAAAGAAAGACGGGTTATTCCTGTTTGATATTCATTCCATCCACAAGATGGAAACCTTATTTAATAATCAGGTTTATGCAGACAATGGGGATGACGTCAGTTTTATATGGAATGCGTGGAAAGGTGAGAAGCCATACAGTGTTCAGCATGAGCTTACCTTTTTCATGTATGACGAACAAACGGATGCTTATGTCCGATTTGATGAGGATCATGAGCAGCGTACATACCCGGTTGAGGATTATTTAAAATGGCTGGATGAGAGCGGATTTGATTGCCTTGAGGTCGCTGGTGATTTCCATGAATCTCCGCTTGATACAGCAGAGAGAATATTCTTTGTGTGTAGAATGAAATAATATGAATGATAGAGACTATCCTTTATGTCAGTACTGGGACATATAGGGATAGTCTTCTTTTTTGTGTCACGGGTCAGTTTTCTTGTTATGAAGAATGTAGATAAACGACTGTTAATGCTATTATTTATTTGATTACTTTAAAAACGTAGTTCTATGTTTGAATCAAAATATATGGATTTGAATAATGTGACTCTATTTATATATCTTTTAGGGGATAGAATGTTGAGTAAACTGGTTTGTTCACCGATAGGTCTGTCCTATAATGAGGACAGACCTTTTCTTCATAGAAAAACGGCCAAAAGATAGCCGCTTTGAAAAAAATCTTCCTTCAAGGAAGGATATTCACATTTTTTATGGAATAAATCTTAATAGTAAGGCACCCCAAATTGTTCCTCAATCTCTCCTAAATCCTCCTCAAATTTCTTTTCCGTCGCTTCGAATAATTGTTTGAAAACACCCTCTAATTCCTTATCAAGCACCTTAATGCCCTCTCCTGTAATCCCTCCTTTTACACATACCTTTTCTTGAAGGGCCGGAAGCGTGAAATGCTGCTTATTCAATAATTCTCCAAGCCCGATAAGCATGGATTGCGTCAGCTCCGTTGCCTGTTCCTGTTTGATTCCCGTATGCAGGACGGCCGCATCTATAAAGCTTCTGGCGAGATAGCTGAAGAAGGCAGGCCCGCAGCTGACAATGTCGGAAGATACCCTCGTATATTGAGTCTCGATTTGCAAAGGCCGCGAAAAACTTGAGGCTAATTGGCGGAGATAACTCTGCCACTCGCCTTTGCACGATTCCCCGAAGGTCAGAATAGAAGCCCCCGACAGCGCCCGATTAGTAATGGATGGAATAAGCCGTGCACAGGAGCAGGGGACCGTTCTCTCGAGCTGTTTTGGCGAAAGTGGGCTGGTAATGGTGACAAGGCACTGCTCTGCCGTTAAATGAGGCTCCATGATTTCAAGCAATGGATGCATTTCATGAGGTTTAACGCAAAGAAAGATGATGTCTGCGCTTTTTGCTATTTCAACACTGGAATCGGCAATGGATATGCCAGGGTACCTTACCTTTAAAGACTCCGCTTTAGCGGGCGTTCTATTGCTGACAATCAACTGATTCTCATTTAAAAACCCCGATGCAATCAGACTTTCAACCAGAATAGTCCCCATATTCCCCGTCCCTATGATGCCGGTGATCATGATTCATCTCCTCCTAAATGAATAGGCCATATCCATTATTTCTTATCAAAATATATGCAAATATAGTCATTATATGAATCGGCAGGTGAAAGTTATGAATGGTCAAATCACTGATTTTTTGCAAAGGCAGAAAAAGCTGCTAGCTGGTGCAGTTATTTTGATTGGAGTGATTTTATTCTTTTTTTACCGGGCTGATGAAGAAGCTGCGGTCAAGAGTGAGAATGAGCAATGGACACAAGGCAATGAGGCTGTGCCATCGGTAACTGATGAAAAAGCTGAGCAGGAGGAGCCCCTGATACTTAAAGTTGATATAAAGGGGGCCGTCAAGAAACCAGGTGTCTATGAATTCAGGCAAGGGGACAGGGTCACCGATGTTATTGGGCTGGCGGGAGGGCTGAGTGACGGGGCAGACAGCACACAGGTTAATATGGCGCAGCTCGTTGAGGATGAAATGGTCATTTATATCCCAAAGGCAGGAGAAGAAGCACAAGCAGGCCAAATCACTTCGGGAGGGTTAAGTGGAGGGGCGGCAGAGGGGAGCCTGATTGACATTAATAAGGCCACTCTTGAGGACTTGCAGGAGCTGCCGGGAATTGGACCTAGTAAGGCAGCCGCCATCATCGCAAAAAGGGATGAATTGGGGTCCTTCAAATCAATCGAGGATCTGAAGCTTGTGAGCGGCATAGGGGACAAAACATTTGAGAAGCTAAAAGATTTAATTTCGAACTAGAAAACAATAGGACTTGTCTGCGGTAAAGTTTTCTTGTTAAATTGTAAACAATACAGAAGAAAGAGGGGGACATACATGGAGCGTATTTCCTGGGAACAATATTTTATGGCCCAAAGTCATTTGTTGGCTTTGCGCAGCACATGCACGAGGCTGATGGTAGGAGCGAGCATTGTGCGTGATAATCGAATCATTGCCGGGGGATATAATGGCTCAATCGCTGGCGGTGTGCATTGCGTGGATGAGGGATGCTATGTCATTGATAATCATTGCGTGCGTACCATTCACGCAGAGATGAATGCCCTGCTGCAGTGCGCCAAATTCGGTGTCCCGGTTGACGGGGCTGAAATCTATGTGACTCATTTCCCCTGCCTTCAATGTTGTAAGGCATTAATTCAAGCAGGCATCAAGACGATTTACTATGCTGAGGCATACAAAAATCACCCATATGCTGAGGAATTATTTGAACAGGCAGGGGTAAGGGTGATACAGGTCGTCGTTGATCCGAAATGGATTGATTTCCATGATACTAGAAAAGCACAGCTTATTTCGGAACTGATTGAAAAACTCCGGGAATCAGGCGTTCCTGAGCAGAAGGTTGCTGAGTATATGCAAAAGGCGGCTGATCTGTTCCCGGCACAAGATTAGGCAATGAATAGCCGTTTCATGTACCATCTGGCTGTGACGTCTGCACTTGGCGTTACAGCCTCCATTTATCCTCATCGCTATCTTATCATCTTTATTCTCCTTTATTTCCTCTTGGTGTTCTTTCGCCTCCCCTTTCGGTATGGGGCTGTTCTCGTTCTCCTTTTTGGTGTATTTTCCGCTTATGCAGTGATTGTGGACAAAATGAATACAAGTGCTTTAGGCGGGAACGAAACTAGCTTAAGCCTGGAATTCAGCGGGATGCCTTCCCGAGATGGTGACCGTCTCAGTGGATTTGCCCAATTAGAATCAGGTGAAAGGGTATGGATTACATACACAATCAAGAGCCGTGATGAGGCCCGTTTCCTTGATAAGTCCATTCTGACAGGGAGAAGTTTTATGGCTTCTGGAGGGTTAATAATCCCGTCTAATCCTACGGTTGAGAACGGCTTTGATTTCAAGACCTATCTACGTTATAAACGTGCTCACTATATTTTTGAGATAGATAAGATGAGTAAACTGGATGAAGAAAGGGGAGGATTGGTGACAAAGCTTTCGCGCATACGGGAGAGGGAGATTAAACGAATTCGCCATTTTTATCCTGAGCCGGCCGGAAGTTTTACCGAGGCTCTGGTTTTTGGGGAACAGGCTAATTTGCCGCAAGAGCTATATGAACAGTTTCAAAAGCTCGGAATTGTCCACATTCTTGCCCTATCTGGCGCGCAAGTAGGCCTTGTCGCTGTGTTCTTCTTTTATATGTGTCTTCGCCTCGGGCTCACTCGTTCAAGGGCGGCAATGCTTGTTGCGAGTGTTCTCCCTCTCTATGCCATCATGACCGGTCTTTCTCCTTCCATTATTCGCGCTTCTTCAATGGCTGCTTTCTTTTTCCTTATGCAAGCCTTCGGTATTCGCCTTGCTGGTGATAAGATATTAACCATATGTTTTATCCTCTATTTGATTCATGACCCGTATCAGCTTTTTCAGGCGGGCTTTCAATTATCCTTTTCGCTGACCTATGCCTTGATTCTTTCCTCAAGCTTATTCCAGGAAAAGAACCCTTTCATGCTTATGTTTAGTATCACTGCTATCTGCCAGGCGGTCTCGCTGCCAATCGTTATCCATCATTTCTACGAGGTTTCCCTCATTGGCTTCTTCTCTAATCTCATCTTTGTTCCCTTGTTTTCATTTTTATTATTTCCTGCGACCGCGCTCGTTTATGGGATGGTTCTGGCGGACTTCATGAAAACTCCTGCCATGTGGCTCCTCGATCTCTTCTACCGATTGCTCGAGGATGCCGCGTCATTCCTGTCAGACATACCCTTTGCCGTTCTTTTATTCGGGAAGCCTTCCTTGATAACGAGCATCATTATTATCCTTTCACTATTGGTATTTCTTGCTCATTGGGAGCAGAGGTCAAGGTGGGTTTGGCCGAGTGGTTTGCTCCTGTGCGGAGTCCTTTTTCTTCAATACAATCTCCCGCAGCTCTCAGGCGAGGGAGAAGTGACCTTTGTTGATATTGGTCAGGGGGATGCCACGCTGATTAAATTGCCGTATGATGAGGGAGTTTACTTGATTGATGCTGGAGGAGCAATGGTCTTCGAGAGAGAAAAATGGGCACGTCGTGCAGAGGAGTATGACCCAGGGAAAGAGATTCTTGTTCCCTTTTTAAAGAGTAAGGGCATTAAGCATATCGATAAATTCATTGTGACCCATGCAGACCAAGACCATATTGGCGGCGGTATGGCCATCCTTCAATCTATTCCTGTGCAAGAGCTGGTGATTCCCTTTGAGCAGAGAGAGAACTTCAAGCAATTGCCTGCCATTGAATGGGCTGTCCAGCAAGGGCTTCCAATCAAAGAAGTGCAGGCAGGGATGGGCTGGAAAGCAGAGGGGGCTGTATTCAGGGTTTTGCACCCGTCGGGAAAGGAAGAAGAAAAGAATGAATCCTCGATTGTCATTAAAGCCTTTATTGCGGGGCTCGAGTGGCTGTTTGTCGGAGACCTTGGGCACAGCGGAGAGGAAACATTGATGAGTCAGGAGGAATCGATTGATGCAGATATTCTAAAGGTGGGGCATCATGGGAGCAAGAACTCTAGTAAAGTGGAGTTCGTTCGGGCTGTAAGCCCGTTGAGTGCGGTTATTTCGGCTGGAAGGAATAATCGATTTGGACACCCGCATCCGGAAGTGATTGACATCCTCACAGCTTCGGAGGCGAAGATTTACCGGACGGATCTGCAAGGGAGCGTTAGTTATCAGTTTTTTATCGGGGAAAATGGAACGCTTTTGACCTATCCTCCATAAGATGAAGTATCGAATGGCCAATAAAAAAACGGCCAAAAGGGCCGCCATGATTGCATATGAAAGATTCAGCCGCCGATTAGCTGGATGACTACGGCGATAATAAACATGGTCGCGAAAAATCCGAATGACACGACAAACCCAACGATGGAATCGGACACATCATTCGTTTTTGACTGAACATTCTTTTCAAATTCGTTCATCAATCCACCCCCCTGACCTTTATACAAGTATAGAACAAACAGTAAAAAAAATCCACAACCACCATATTTTTATAATTTTTTAGAGATAATTGAAGAAAATGGCGTTCGTCCGTCATTAAGCGCTTTTTCGCTTTCTTGTTTGGTATCCCGGGTCCGGCAGGAAGGCGTTAATATATATTTCAGGGGATCGGATTGTTCCGGTTTCCCTGTAACCTCTTGTCAAATATGGCTGCTATCGATTAGGATGAAAGAAGCATATTATAGTTAGAGGCGATAATTTTGGTCACTGATTTATGGAATTCAATCAAAAACGGACGATTCAGTCCGGTCTATTTGTTATATGGAGAAGAAGAGTATTTCATCAAAGAGACAAGGAAGCTTATATGTGAGTATGCTTTGGCAGACGAGGATGCAGAGTTCAATCTCGCTTCCATTGATTTAGAGGAAACGCCGGTAGAGATCGCCATTGAGGAAATGGAAACACTGCCATTCATGGGGGAGCGGCGCGTTGTCATCCTTCATAATCCCTCTTTCCTGACGGCTGAACGGAAAAAGGAAAAAGTAGAGCATGATTTGAAGCGGCTTGAAGCTTATTTAGCCAACCCGTCCCCAACGACGATTGCTGTCTTTATTGCACCTTATCCGAAATTGGACGAGCGTAAGAAGATTACGAAAGAATTGAAGCGTAATGCGGCGGTCCTTGAATCGAAGGCGCTGTATGAAAGGGATTTGGCAAAATGGCTTGGGAGTCACTCAAAGACGCTGGGTGTAACGATTTCCCAAGATGGCATTGATGCGCTGCTGGCTCTGACAGGCAACCATTTAATGATGGCGGCGACAGAGCTTGAAAAGCTGGCCCTTTATGCAGCCAATGAGCAAGTAATCGACGGGGCAATGGTTGATAAGCTTGTACCGAAGAATTTCGACCAGAATGTATTCGATCTTGTTGATTATATTTTAAACGGCCAGAAGAAAAAAGCGGTCGAGCTATATAAGGAGCTCTTGATATTGAAGGAAGAGCCGATTCGGATTCTTGCCGCGATTGCCCGGCAATACCGAATCATTTTGCAGGTTAAGAAGCTCAGTTCTCAAGGGTATGGACAGATGCAAATCGCATCAAAATTGAAGATGAGCCCTTATCCGGTAAAACTGGCGATGAAACGAATCAATGATTTCTCGGAAAAAAGCTTGCTTCGAGTGCTCGGACAGCTGGCCGAGCTGGACTACCGGATGAAGACCGGGTTAGGAGATAAGGAAATACAACTAGAATTATTCATATTGCAATCATGAAAAAAGGTACCCCTTAGGGTACCTTTTTTATAGCTTGGTAACGGTGAAATTATCCTGGATGAGCAGCCAGTTTTGCGGGAAGGAGAGACCTAGCTTCCAATAGCTGACCCCCCGCAAGTCCAGCTCCTTGACGAGATTGAACTTCGCCTGGATGGAACGGGCATCTTCAAACCAAACCTCATGCTGCTGCCCGTCCTCATCTGTATATCTAAAAAAAGGAGCCTGGGCGCTGTAATCATATTTGATGTTGACATTATTTTGTCTCGCAAGCGTAATGGCTTGCTGAGGGGACACAGCCTTGGCGACAGAGCCTTGCACAAAGGGAAGGGTCCAATCATAGCCGTATAAATTTTGGCCCATCATGACCTTTCTTGCAGGAATCTCCGATATGGCGTATGTCAAGACGCGGCGAACGGGGCCAATCGGGGATACTGCCTGAGCCGGACCGCCGGAATAGCCCCATTCATAGGTCATGATCAGCACCCAATCGACGACTGCCCCTTGCGCTTTGTAATCATGTCCTTCATACCATGACCCTTTTTGAGTGGCGCTTGTTTTCGGAGCGAGGGCGATCGAGACCTGCCATCCATTCCGAGAAAAACGTTCCCTTGCTCTTCTTAGGAATTCTGTATAAGCATTGCGGTCTGAAGCTTTTAGATTTTCAAAGTCGAAGTGGATGTCACGAAAGCCGACTCTTCTCGCTGTTTCGGTAATGTTATCGAAAAGTGTGTTTTGCACATCAACGTTATTTAGAATTGTGCTTGCAAGCTCGCTGCTGAAGGCTCCGCTCTCAAGATTGGTTAACACCATCACTAGTACATTCCCATTTTCGCTTGCAATCTGGGGGAAGCTGCCCAGCGCCGGAGCGCGGAGCTCACCTGTAGCCAGCACTTGGTAGCTGAAAGGGGATAAATAGGTTAAGTGAGGCGCAGCGATTCGGGTCTCTTCTTCGAGAGTCTCAGATACAGTCGATCCTCTTGGCTCGACATAAGCATTAAATTCGGCACTCCGTTTAGGACTTGGAGGAATATATAGTCTTAAGCCCTCGCTAAGGGGTTCGTCTATTGATATATTGTTGACATTCGCGATTTCTTGGGGAGAGATGCCAAACATTCTCCCTATGCTATAGAGGCTTTCTCCGGCTTGCACCCAGTGATACCTCCCAGTAATGGGAATAACGAGAGCCTGACCTATGACAAGCTGATTGGGTGCCTGCAGCACATTTGAAGTGATGATTTGATTAGCACTTACATTATAGGCCTGGGCAATAGAATAGATGCTTTCGCCTGGTCTGACAACATGGATTTGCATAACGCCTCTTCCTTTCCTCGGGGAATCCTTCTTAATCAATCTATGAACAAGAGGCAGGGTTCAGACTATGAAGCAGGGAGGAGGGAAGGGAGAAAAAAGGAAAAGGCCATAGCTGTTGGGAGGTTAGACAAACATCCGAAATAGCTATGGCCTGTGTGATAAAAAAAACGACCCTATAAAGGGTGCGTTTCATTAAGCGTTAAGTTGGTTAACTTTTTTCATAAGACGAGATTTTTTGCGGGCAGCAGCGTTTTTGCTGATTAAGCCTTTAGTTGCAGCCTTATCTAGTCCTTTAACAGCAGCTACGATAGATTCGTTAGCAGCAGTTGCATCGTTTAATGCGATAGCAGCTTCTACTTTCTTAACGTTTGTACGTACAGCTGATTTTTGAGCGATATTATGAGCTCTAGCAGCTTCATTAGTTTTAACACGTTTAATAGCGGATTTGATGTTTGCCATTTGTTTCACCTCCAGAAACCGAATTATGTCAACTCGATATTCTTATCAATTAACATTCACAACATATGATATTCTATCAAAATGTATTTCTGAATGCAATACTCAAGATAGCGCAAAATAAAAAATGCTTACGGAACATTGGGTTTTACTGTTAAGTTTCATGTCTTTACATAGAGTTCATGCGGTTTGTTTGCATTAATCGCTATGATTTATTTTACAGGGATCTTTTTTTAAATTCAAATAAACCATCAAATCTTCCTCAAGCATTAGAATGATACACTCTCAATCAGGCAATCCTAAAAGGAAAAGAATGCTTAAAGGAGGTTTTTGTTTGGGTAAGGATTTGGATTTATCACGGTATGCCGTACGGACCGATTTGGCAGTTGAGGCCAGGGAATTGCTGATTGAGGAGGTAGAGGATACTTCTAAGATTGCCGGAGTGATTCTGAAGGAAAAAGAAATCGATGGAATTGATCTTTCCTATGTGGAGATTACAGAGGAAGGAGAAAAAGAGGTCGGCAAGAAACCGGGCTTTTATATAACGATGGAAATGCAAGGGATACGCGAGCAGGATTCAAAGCTGCAAAGAAGAGTGGAGGCCGTGTTTGCTAAACAATTGGGCTATATTCTGGAGAGAATTGGGCTTAAGGCAGATGACTCATGCCTTGTTGTTGGTCTCGGAAATTGGCATGTAACGCCGGATGCGCTCGGGCCATCAGTGATTGAGAATTTAATCGTGACCCGTCATTTGTTCGAATATCAGCCTACAGCCGTTTCGGAGGGATTCAGACCCGTCAGCGCAATTTCCCCTGGAGTGATGGGGCTTACCGGAATTGAGACGAGCGACATTATCAGAGGGATTGTTGAGAAAACGAAGCCTGCTTTCATTATTGCAATCGATGCGCTTGCAGCGCGTTCGATTGATCGAGTCAATACGACGATACAAATTACGGATACAGGCATACATCCAGGCTCTGGCGTAGGCAATAAACGCAAGGAGTTAAGCAAGGAAACGCTTGGGGTCCCTGTCATTTCGGTCGGTATCCCGACTGTGGTGGATGCAGTGACCATTACATCCGACACAATTGACTACATCCTAAAACATTTTGGCCGTGAATTAAAGGAAGGAGACCGTCCCTCAAGGGCACTCGCGCCAGCAGGAATGACCTTTGGCGAGAAGAAAAAGCTCAGTGAAGAGGACCTCCCGGAAGAGGAGCATCGCAAGACCTTCCTTGGTATTATCGGAACGCTGCCGGAGGATGAGAAGCGCAGGCTCATTCATGAGGTGCTTTCGCCGCTCGGCCATAATTTGATGGTAACGCCAAAGGAAGTGGATGTGTTCATTGAGGATATGGCTAATCTGGTGGCAAATGGTTTGAATGCAGCCCTTCACAAAGCAGTTAACCAGGATAATACCGGCTACTATACGCATTAAATCGAACTATCGGTTCTAGCAACTCTATCAGAGCATACAATTTACTAGAATGCTTCTGAAAGGGTGGAACCATGAAACAGACAAAGTCTAATCTGATTATCACATTGAAAGCAGCCACCATCATGCGTTTTTTCGTTTACTTTACCGGTGCGATGTTAGTTATATTTTTGTTGATTGGACTATTGACCGCCTTGAAACCTGAATACCGGGTATCATCGACTTCTTTAAATGAAGCGACGAGGCAGATGGCAGGCAAGACTCTTTATAAGCATCTAGTGAAAGGGAATATGTATTTTCAGCAAACACTGCCTGATGGCGAAGTGCCAACGATCGGGGAGCAGCTGTTTCAATATGTGACAAATATAACGCTAGATGACCCAAGAAGCTTGCTTGGCAGAGAGCTGCCCGGCTATTCACTCTTTGACGGGGATATCTTGATAGCGGGAGAAGGAACGAATTATACGAATATGCCGATTGAATCCGCTCCTTTGCCGGAATCGCTAGAAAAGGACTCGGATGCAGAGAAAGTTAACCCTATTGAGAATGAGGATAATAGAGAAGATGAAAAAATGGTGCCAAAGGAAAAGCGGGTTTTCATTTATTTCTCACACACTCGTGAATCGTACCTTCCTCTACTAAAGGGAGTGACAGACCCTAATGCGGCCTCCCATTCAAAGGTGAATGTTACTCTAGTTGGCGACAAGCTGAAGAGTGCATTGGAGGAAAGAGGCGTGGGGACTGAGGTCGATAAAACAGATGTCTATGCCCTTCTCCAAAAGAAAAATTTGAACTATGCCAGCTCATATACAGAGTCGAGAAAGATTGTCGAAGAGGCTGTTGCCCAAAGGAAAGGTTCGCATTACTACATTGATGTCCATCGGGATTCCCAAAGGAAAAAAGTGACGACCATCAACATAAACGGGAAGGATTATGCTAAGGTCTGCTTCATTATTGGCGGGGAGAATCCCAACTACGAGAAAAACTTGAAGCTCGCAAAAGAGATTCATAAGCGTATTTCGGATAAATATCCTGGGTTGAGCAGAGGTGTTTTTGAGAAGAGAGGCGCTTCCACAAACGGAAAATTCAATCAGGACTTATCGGAAAACGCGATGCTCGTGGAAGCGGGCGGGGTGGACAACACGATGGAGGAATTAAGCCGCTCTATGGACGTGCTTGCAGGGGCGCTCTCTGAGCATATTCTCGATGCTGAAGCAGTCACGGGCGATGGCAGCTGATCAATAGGAAAATCACGAAAAAGGAGAATGCCAAATGGGTAAATTTTTATGGAAAACTAGTTTGCTTGTTCTGCTGCTTTTCTTCGGCGTGATTTTGGGTATGCAATATGCCAACAAAAATATGAAGGAAATGCAAGGCTATGATGACCCGAAGATGTATGAGGCTTTCGCAGTAGAGAAAGAGAGTGAAGGAGAAATCAATGCCACTGTGCTCGGGAAGGAGATCTCGACAGCGGATATCGAGGAAAAGAAAGAGGAAATGGAAGAATGGAAAGCCTATAATGCGATATCTAGCGCCGGTAAAGGCATCTCAAATGCATGTACGGGCATCTTTCAGGGGCTTGCAAAGCTCATTTCAGATGAATAAGATTGCCATATTCCCGAATGACATTCGTTTTTCGGGTTTTTACCTGAGGACAGTTCTATCATTACATAAGAGGATGCGCTTCCCATAGGGCTGGATAAGAGCAGGAAGAAATTAATTCTGACCCTTGGGCAATAACCGTTTACGGTTTGAATTTCTTTCTGTTATAATCAACAGTATCTGTGTTTTGAAAGTAACAGGAGTGAAAACGACAATGAATAATCAGGAACGGCTAAAAAGACAAAGCAAGATCCGTAACTTCTCGATTATCGCCCATATTGACCATGGGAAATCGACATTAGCGGACAGAATATTAGAGAAGACAAATGCCCTCACATCCAGAGAAATGAAGGATCAGCTTCTTGACTCTATGGATCTGGAAAGAGAGCGCGGCATTACGATCAAATTAAATGCCGTTCAATTGAAATATAAAGCAAAAGATGGAGAGGAATATATCTACCATTTGATTGACACCCCGGGGCATGTTGACTTCACCTATGAAGTATCGCGTTCCCTCGCAGCCTGCGAAGGAGCTGTCCTGGTTGTGGATGCGGCCCAAGGCATTGAAGCGCAAACATTGGCCAATGTCTACCTTGCGCTTGATAATGACCTTGAAATCCTGCCAATCATCAATAAGATTGATCTGCCAAGCGCGGACCCAGAGCGTGTGCGCCAGGAAATCGAGGATGTGATTGGTCTTGATGCCTCTGAAGCGGTTCTTGCATCAGCGAAAGCGGGAATTGGCATTGAGGAAATCCTGGAGCAAATCGCCGAGAAAGTCCCTGCGCCGACCGGAGACCCTGAAGCGCCTTTAAAAGCGCTGATTTTTGACTCTTTATATGATGCATACCGAGGCGTTATTGCTTATATTCGTGTCGTAGAGGGTACTGTGAAGCCGGGAGATAAGATCAAAATGATGGCAACAGGTAAGGAATTTGAAGTCATCGAGGTTGGAGTTCATACACCAAAGGCGACAGTTTGTGATGAGCTGACTGTCGGGGATGTAGGATTCTTGACGGCGGCAATCAAGAATGTTGGCGATACTCAAGTTGGGGACACGATCACAAATGCGAAGAATGGGGCGACTGAACCGCTGCCTGGCTACCGTCGCTTAAATCCAATGGTATACTGCGGACTTTACCCAATTGATACGGCGAAATTCAATGATTTGCGTGAAGCTCTAGAGAAGCTTCAGTTAAATGATTCCGCTTTGCAATATGAACCGGAAACTTCTCAAGCGCTTGGGTTCGGTTTCCGCTGCGGATTCCTCGGACTTCTTCACATGGAGATCATTCAGGAACGGATTGAGCGGGAATTCAATATTGATTTGATTACAACAGCGCCAAGCGTTATTTATAAGGTTAAGATGACAGATGGAACAGATATTGATATTGATAACCCATCTAATATGCCTGACCCGCAGAAGATTGAACGTATTGAAGAGCCATATGTGAAGGCGACTTTGATGGCTCCTAATGATTTTGTCGGCGCAATCATGGAATTATGCCAAACGAAGCGCGGCAACTTCATTGATATGCAATATGTTGACGAGAATCGTGTAAGCATTATTTATGAAATTCCGCTTTCTGAGATTGTCTATGATTTCTTCGATCAGCTGAAATCAAGCACGAAGGGATATGCTTCCTTCGACTATGAATTAATCGGCTATAAAGAATCAAAACTGGTTAAGATGGATATCCTCTTAAACGGCGAAACAGTCGATGCTTTGAGCTTCATCGTTCACAAAGACTTTGCCTATGAGCGCGGCAAGGTCATTGTTGAGAAATTGAAAGAACTTATCCCGCGCCAGCAATTTGAGGTGCCTGTGCAAGCTGCTATCGGCAATAAAATCATTGCGCGCTCATCCATTAAAGCGATGAGAAAGAACGTTCTCGCTAAATGTTATGGCGGGGACATCTCTCGTAAGCGTAAGCTACTAGAGAAGCAAAAAGAAGGAAAGAAACGGATGAAGCAGGTCGGCTCTGTTGAAGTGCCGCAGGAAGCCTTCATGGCTGTCCTGAAAATGGATGACTCAAACACGAAAAAATAACAAGAATACGAATCCTTGGAGGCCGGACATTTTTGTTCTGGCCTCGTTTTTATTATGATGGAGATATTGTATGAATCACTAGTTTCAAGAAAAGAGGTGCTATCTATTGGCACAAAGCATGTATGTTCACATACCATTTTGCACGCAGATTTGTCATTACTGCGATTTTAATAAATTTTTCATTCAAAACCAGCCGGTCGATGAGTATTTGCAAGCATTGGGCAAAGAGATGTCCCTATACAATCTGGATAATAAAGAAATGAAGACTGTGTTCATTGGAGGCGGAACACCAACAGCACTTGATGCTCTCCAGATGGAGAAGCTTTTCGCATCCATTCACGAAAACATTCGCTTTGGACAAGATTATGAATTCACGATTGAAGCCAATCCGGGCGATTTGACAAAGGAGAAGCTTGCCGTTATGAAGGAGGCAGGCGTCAATCGTTTGAGTCTTGGTGTCCAGACCTTTAATGAAGAGCTCTTAAAGAAGATTGGCCGGGCACATACGGCGGAGGATGTGTACAGGAATGTCGAACTTGCTCGTGAAGCTGGATTTGAAAATATAAGCATAGATCTTATCTATTCACTCCCTGGCCAGACGACCCGGGATTTAGAAGATACGATCAACCGGGCGCTTGCACTTGAGCTTCCGCATTTTTCTGCATACTCACTCATCATTGAACCGAAGACGGTCTTTTATATCATGCTAAATAAAGGAAAGCTGAGACTGCCTTCAGAGGATACGGAGGCATCAATGTATGAATATGTGATGGAGCGCATGGAGAATGCGGGTTATCGTCAATATGAGATATCAAATTTCGGGAAGAGGGGTTACGAAAGCAAGCATAATCTCATTTATTGGAATAATGAGGAATACTATGGCTTTGGTGCAGGCGCGCACGGTTATTTGGATGGGGTCCGCTACCATAATCACGGCCCTCTCAAAAAATACATGAATGCCATCGGTGCTGGAGAGAAACCTATCATTGACCAAGTTGATGTTTCGACGAAAGAGAGAATGGAGGAAGAAATGTTCCTCGGTCTCAGAAAGACAGACGGGGTCTCGCTCGACGAATTTAAGCGCCGTTTCGGCGTTGAAATGGATGAGGTATTCGGTGAGGTCATCAAGAATTTCATTCATAAGGAGCTGCTCGTCAACGATGACGGGCATATCAAACTTACCCACCAAGGAAAATTGATTGGCAATGAGGTATTTCAAGATTTTTTACTATAGTTAAAAAATGATGCGTAAAACCTAATCATAACCGTTGACACGCTACGGCCGTTTTGATACTTTATTTATAGACTTAGCACTCGGGAGTAAAGAGTGCTAACAGGGGTGATTATCGATGTTAACAAATAGACAACTGCTTATTTTACAGGTGATCATCGATGATTTTATTTCTACCGCTCAGCCTGTCGGTTCGCGGAATATCTCGAAGAAGGATGGCATTTCCCTCAGCTCCGCCACTATCAGAAATGAAATGGCTGACCTTGAGGAGATGGGGTTTATCGAGAAAACACATACCTCTTCCGGGCGTATTCCCTCTGAAAAAGGGTATCGGTACTATGTAGATCATCTCGTATCGCCGCAGCAGCTTCAGCAAGAAGATATCCATAAGTTAAAATCGATTTTTAAAGATAAGCTTTTTGAGCTCGAGAAGATTGTTCAACGCTCAGCTGGCATTCTCTCGGAGATCACCAATTATACGACAATCATGCTCGGACCTGCCGTGTCAGATAATCACTTGCGCAGGATTCAAATCGTGCCGCTCGGCAATAATACGGCGACAGCCATCATTGTCACGGATACAGGGCATGTTGAGAATAAGATGATTTATCTCCCTCCAGGCATTGATATGGATGAAGTGGAGAGAATTGTGAATATCTTGAATGACCGCTTGATAGGCGTCCCTTTAACACAGTTGAAGGAGAAAATCTTCAGAGAGGTCGCCGTTCTGCTTAAGCAGCATATTACGAACTATGATATGGTTTTGAATATGATAGCTACAACATTGCAGATTCCGGCGAATGAGAAGCTTTTCTTTGGC
Organism: uncultured Bacillaceae bacterium; assembly: GCA_904501845.1. Taxonomy (GTDB): domain Bacteria; phylum Bacillota; class Bacilli; order Bacillales; family Pradoshiaceae; genus Pradoshia. The sequence continues at coordinate 15,825 of CAJGCH010000011.1, forward strand.
GGAAAAGCCAATATGCTAAGCCAGCCTGAATTCCATGATATTGAGAAAGTGAAAGCGATACTGAATGTCATAGAACAGGAAAAGGATTTATATGAATTGGTAAGTCAAACACCTGTTGGCATCAATGTCCGCATTGGTCATGAGAACAATAATCTTGCACTTAGCAACTGCAGCATCATTAGCGCCACCTATTCAATAGGAGATGAGAGCTTAGGTTCCATTGCCATTCTGGGCCCTACCAGGATGGACTATGCTCGCGTCATTGGCTTGCTGTCCTTTTTCTCTGACAATTTAAGCGCGATGCTAACTGAGCAGTATCAAAATAAAAAGTAACGGTAATAGTAGTAATATTACTGATGAAGACATTGGAAAGCTTTTAGGGAGGTGAGAAGCAGTGGCTGAAAACAAACAGGAACAAGCTGTGGAAGAACAAGTTGAAGAGATTTTTGATGAAACAGATGTTAATGAAACACAAGATACAGGTTCAACTGAAGAATCTGGCGCAGCCGATGCGGCTTCTGATGAGGTAGCAGAGGAAAGCACTGGAGGAAGAGAAGCTGAACTTGAGCAGAAGCTGAAGGAAGCAGAAGCGAAATATTTGCGTCTGTACGCTGATTTTGACAATTATCGCCGCCGTGTCAAGCTTGATGCTGAGGCTGCGCAGAAGTATAGAGCGCAATCCCTGGTGACGAACTTGCTGCCGGCGCTCGATAACTTTGAGAGAGCGCTTAAGCTCTCCTCTGAGAACGACGAAACGAAGGCGCTCCTTCAAGGAATGAACATGGTCCTAAGCGGCATTCAATCAGCGCTTAAGGAAGAAGGCGTTGAAGAGATTAAAGCTGTAGGGGAGGAATTTGACCCGCATTTGCATCAAGCTGTCATGCAGGACAATAACCCTGACTATGGTTCGAATATTGTTGTAGACGAGCTTCAAAAAGGCTATAAACTTAAAGACCGTGTGATTCGACCATCTATGGTAAAAGTGAATCAATAAGGTTACATATTACGGGAGGTAATTATTCATGAGCAAAATTATCGGTATTGACTTAGGTACCACAAACTCTTGCGTATCCGTGCTTGAGGGCGGGGAGCCGAAGGTAATCCCAAATCCAGAAGGAAACAGAACAACACCATCTGTTGTCGCTTTCAAAAATGGCGAGCGCCAAGTTGGTGAAGTGGCAAAGCGCCAAGCAATCACGAACTTAAACACAGTCAGTTCCATCAAACGTCATATGGGGACAGACTACACTGTAAACATTGAAGGAAAAGACTACTCTCCGCAAGAAGTATCAGCTATTATCCTTCAGTACTTGAAATCATACGCAGAAGAATATCTTGGCGAAAAGGTAACAAAAGCGGTTATTACGGTTCCTGCCTATTTCAATGATGCAGAACGTCAAGCAACAAAAGACGCAGGGCGCATTGCTGGCCTTGAGGTTGCGCGTATCATCAATGAACCGACTGCTGCAGCGTTAGCTTATGGTCTTGATAAAGCAGACGAAGATCAAAAAATCCTTGTATTCGACCTTGGCGGCGGTACTTTTGACGTATCCATCCTTGAACTAGGCGATGGCGTATTCGAAGTTCGCTCCACAGCAGGTGACAACCGTCTTGGCGGAGATGACTTTGATAATGCAGTCATGGAATACTTGATCGAAGAATTCCGCAAAGAAAATGGCATCGATTTATCTAAAGACAAAATGGCGCTTCAACGCTTAAAAGATGCCGCTGAAAAAGCGAAAAAAGATCTATCAGGTGTAACATCCACACAAATCTCCCTTCCGTTCATTACGGCTGGAGAAGCTGGACCATTGCACTTGGATGTGACACTTACTCGTGCGAAATTCGATGAAATTACAGCTGACCTTGTTGAAAGAACAATGGGACCTACTCGTCAAGCTCTTCGCGATGCAGGCCTATCCCCGGCTGAAATCGATAAGGTTATCCTTGTCGGCGGATCTACTCGTATCCCTGCCGTACAGGAAGCTATCAAGAAAGAAACAGGAAAAGAGCCTCATAAAGGCGTAAACCCTGATGAAGTTGTAGCAATGGGTGCAGCAATCCAAGGCGGCGTTATCACTGGCGACGTAAAAGATGTTGTCTTGCTTGACGTTACATCTCTATCCTTGGGTATCGAGACAATGGGCGGAGTATTCACTCGCTTGATCGATCGTAATACAACGATTCCGACTAGCAAATCTCAAATCTTCTCTACAGCAGCTGATAACCAAACAGCGGTTGATATCCATGTCCTTCAAGGTGAGCGCCAAATGGCTGCGGACAACAAAACGCTTGGCCGTTTCCAATTAACGGACATTCCGCCAGCACCGCGCGGTATCCCGCAAATCGAAGTAACATTCGATATTGATAACAACGGTATCGTAAATGTTCGTGCGAAAGACCTTGGCACAAATAAAGAACAAGCCATCACAATCCAATCTGCTACTTCCTTAAGCGATGAAGAAATTGAACGCATGGTGAAGGAAGCGGAAGAGAATGCTGAAGCTGACAAGAAACGTAAAGAAGAAGCAGAGCTTCGAAACGAATCTGACAGCCTCGTGTTCCAAACTGAAAAAACATTGAAAGAGCTTGAAGGCAAAGTAGATGCAGCAGAGGTTCAAAAAGCCACTGAAGCAAAAGATGCCTTGAAAGAAGCAATCGAAAAGAACGATCTTGCTGCTATGAAAGAAAAGAAAGATGCACTGCAAGAAATCGTCCAAGCCCTAAGCGTGAAGCTTTATGAGCAAGCAGCTCAAGCGCAGCAAGGCCAAGAAGGTGCGGGTAAAGCAGATGATGTTGTTGATGCAGAATTCACTGAAGTGGATGACGACAAGAAATAATTTCTGAACGAAAAATAGTCAAAGTCAAGGTATGCTTGACTTTGGCTTTTTTTAACGTCTTATCCATTTGCTGTTTATATTGCAACTCATGTTTATCAAGTGGTACAATATTTTTTATGTGAAACGACGGATATTAAAAGAATCAGGAGTGTGAGGAATGAGCAAACGGGATTATTATGAGGTGCTTGGGGTTGGCAAAAATGCCTCGAAGGATGAATTGAAGAAAGCGTATCGCCGCCTTTCCAAACAATATCACCCTGACATTAATAAAGAAGCAGATGCAGCGGATAAATTCAAAGAGGTCAAGGAAGCTTATGAAGTATTAAGCGATGATCAGAAGAGAGCGCGCTATGACCAGTTCGGCCATGAGGATCCAACTCAGGGCTTCGGGGGAGCGGGCGGTGCCGGCTTCGAAGGCTTCGGAGGATTTGAGGATATTTTCAATACATTCTTTGGCGGAGGTGGCGGCCGTCGCCGCGATCCGAATGCACCGCGTCAAGGGGATGACCTTCAATACACGATGACTTTGTCATTTGAAGAAGCATGCTTTGGAACGGAGACCACTATTGAAATTCCGAGAGATGAAGAGTGCGATACATGTAAGGGAACTGGCGCTAAGCCGGGAACATCCCCTGAGACATGCTCGCATTGTCATGGTACAGGTCAGCTGAATGTGGAACAAAACACGCCATTTGGCCGGATTGTGAACCGCCGCGTATGTCAGCACTGCAGCGGTACAGGGAAGATCATTAAGGATAAATGCGCAACCTGTCACGGAAAAGGTACGGTCAGAAAACGCAACAAGATTCAAATCAAGGTTCCAGCTGGTGTGGACGATGGCCAGCAATTACGCGTTCCAGGAAAAGGCGAGCCAGGAATCAATGGCGGACCTGCGGGAGACTTATTTGTTGTCTTCCAAATTAAACCTCATGAGTTTTTCGAGCGCGATGGGGATGATATTTATTGTGAAATGCCAATTACGTTTGCGCAGGCAGCTCTCGGGGATGAGATTGAAGTTCCGACCATCCATGGCAAAGTGAAGCTGAAGGTTCCTGCAGGCACGCAAACAGGCACACGTTTCCGCCTAAAAGGCAAGGGTGTGCAGAATGTAAGGGGCTATGGCCAAGGTGACCAGCATATCCGTATCTTAGTCGTAACACCAACGAAGCTTTCTGATAAGCAAAAGGAACTGATCAGGGAGTTTGCGGAAATCAGTGGTCAAGGTCAACTGGACGAACATGAAGAAGGTTTCTTCTCAAAAGTAAAAAGAGCATTTAAAGGTGAATAAACAGGTAGGAGTTGGTAGATGATGAAGTGGTCCGAATTATGTATTCATACAACAAATGAAGCAGTCGAACCAATATCGAATATATTGCATGAGGCAGGAGCAAGCGGTGTGGTGATTGAAGATCCGCTTGAGCTTGTCCGTGAAAGGGAGAATGTATTCGGCGAAATCTATCAGCTCGACCCCAATGATTTCCCGGATGAGGGCGTCATCGTTAAGGCGTACTTGCCGGTTAATAGTTTCCTTGGAGAGACTGTGGACGGGATTAAAGAATTGATCAATAATCTTGTTGAATATGATATTGACCTGGGCGTCAATAAAGTGACAATTAGTGAAGTAAATGAGGAAGAATGGGCGACAGCTTGGAAGAAGTACTATCACCCGGTGAAGATTTCTGAACAAATCACGATTGTCCCGACTTGGGAGGAGTATACTCCTGTGAGCAGTGATGAAAAAATTATCGAGCTTGATCCAGGGATGGCATTTGGAACAGGGACGCATCCTACGACCATCCTGTGCATCCAAGCGCTCGAAAAACACGTCAAACAGGGCATGAATGTCATCGATGTCGGCACAGGCTCAGGTGTATTGACAATTGCGGCGGCAAAATACGGTGCAAAGGAAATTCTTGCCCTTGATTTAGATGAAGTCGCCGTCAACAGTGCAAAGATCAATTGCAAATTGAACAAGGTGCATGATCAGGTGACGATTAAGCAAAATGACTTATTAAAGGGTGTAGAATTCGAAGCGGATATCATTGTCGCGAACATTCTTGCAGAGGTCATTGTCCGCTTCACAGATGACGTAGAGCGCCTGCTTAAGCCTGGCGGGCTCTTCATCTCTTCTGGTATCATCAAGCAGAAAAGGGCGGAAGTGGAAGCGGCGATCGTGAATTCAGGATTGGTCATCGAGGAAGTCATGACCATGGAGGATTGGGTGTCCATCACGGCACGCAAGCAATAAACAAGGGAACAAAGATAGAGTAAGAAGGAAGAAGGATGCGAGGCCATGCAGAGATATTTTATTCATGAGATGATCGATGAAAAGAACGTAACAGTCTCAGGTGATGATTTTCATCATATGACTCGGGTAATGCGGATGGAGGTAGGTGACCGTTTCTTTGGGGTCGTCGATACCAATGCCGCCCTGATTGAAATCGATGCCATCCTCGAACAATCTCTTCGTGGCCGCATCATTGAATGGGTGGATGAAGCAAAGGAATTGCCCATTCAAGTGAGCATCGCGAACGGCTTGCCTAAAGGGGATAAATTAGAGTGGGTCATTCAAAAAGGGACGGAGCTTGGTGCCCATGCATTTATCCCTTTTATGGCAACTCGTTCCATCGTTAAATGGGATGCAAAAAAAGCCGCCAAAAAAACAGAACGGCTGCGCAAGATTGCAAAAGAGGCGGCGGAGCAATCACATCGCACCGTTATACCGCATATCGACGACCCAGTCACATTCAATCGCTTGCTCCAGATGGCGGGAGACTTTGACCATAAGCTTGTCGCTTATGAGGAAGAGGCCAAACAAGGAGAAAGCTTGCGGCTTGTCGAGACCTTAAAATCCGTAAAGCCGGGTGAGAAGCTGTTAATCGTCTTTGGCCCGGAAGGCGGCCTTGACGAGAAAGAGATTGAAGGACTGATAGCACAAGGCTTTAGAACTTGCAGTCTTGGACCGCGTATTCTCAGGACGGAGACAGCACCAATGTATGCCTTGTCAGCGATATCTTATCAATTAGAATTAGTGAGGTGAAGGAAATGGCAACCGTAGCGTTCCATACATTAGGATGTAAAGTGAATCATTATGAAACAGAAGCGATATGGCAGCTGTTTCAGGCTTCAGGATATGATCGAGTAGATTTTGAACAAGTGGCAGATGTCTATATCATTAATACATGCACAGTTACAAACACGGGCGACAAGAAGAGCCGTCAAATCATTCGGAGGGCAGTCCGTAAAAACCCAGATGCTGTAATCTGCGTAACAGGCTGTTATGCCCAAACTTCTCCGGCGGAAATTATGGCCATTCCTGGTGTGGATATTGTCGTAGGGACACAGGACCGCGGGAAACTGCTAGGCTATATTGATACATTCCGAGAGGAGCGCCAGCCAATCAATGGCGTTCGTAATATTATGAAGACAAGAGTTTACGAAGAAATGGACGTTCCTGCTTTCACTGACAGGACACGTGCTTCATTGAAGATTCAGGAAGGCTGCAATAATTTCTGCACCTTCTGCATCATTCCATGGGCGCGCGGGCTTCTGCGCTCACGAGATCCGCAGGAAGTCGTTCATCAAGCCCAGCAGCTCGTGGATGCCGGTTACAAGGAAATTGTGCTTACAGGCATTCATACAGGCGGGTATGGAGAAGACTTGAAGGATTATAATCTTGCTATGCTTCTGCAAGACTTAGATGAGAAGGTGCACGGACTGAAACGCATCCGTATCTCCTCCATCGAAGCATCACAAATCTCTGACGAGGTTATTGATGTATTGCGGAAATCGGACAAGGTGGTTCCTCACTTGCATATTCCAATCCAGTCAGCTTCCAATACAGTGCTGAAGAGAATGCGCCGCAAGTATTCAACGGAATTCTATGCTGAGCGTGTAGCACGCTTGAGAGAAGCGTTGCCTAACCTTGCGATTACATCAGACGTTATTGTGGGCTTCCCTGGGGAAACAGAGGAAGAATTCATGGAAACTTATAATTTCATCAAAGAACAGCGTTTCTCTGAGCTTCATGTCTTCCCTTATTCCAAGCGGACTGGCACGCCGGCGGCTCGTATGGAAGACCAAGTTGATGAAGACATAAAGAATGACCGCGTACACCGCTTGATTGCCCTTTCCGACCAATTGGCGAAGGAGTTCGCTTCCCAATTCGAGAATGAGGTTCTTGAAGTCATCCCTGAGGACCGCTTTGAAGAAGGAGAAGGCTTATACCAAGGGTATTCTGATAATTACCTGAAGGTTGTCTTCCCTGCGACAGAAGATATGATCGGCCAAATCGTTAAAGTGAAAATCACGAAAGCCGGTTACCCATACAATGAAGGTCAATTCGTCCGCGTACTCGACGATCAAGTCCAAGCAATTGCACAATAACATGAGGATAGAGTCTAGGGATCTTAATATTTCTGACTTTAGACAAAAGAGGCTGGGATAAAAGTATTTCAGTCAATAATGAAACCCGAACTATTAGGCGATATTTTAATTAATATTTCGTCTAATAGGTTGGGTTTTTTTATATTTTCAATAGGTTTGTTCATTTTGTATATCATTGCTACTAACTAGTGGAATTTCGCTGCGGCTACTCGACTCCTGCGGATCATCAAGGAAAGGCTGAGACCCTGCAGGCACAGCCGAGGAGGCTCTGCTTCCTCCCCGCGGAAAGCGAGTGGCTGTAGCGCAATGGAACGAACTTGTTCTTCCAACGTAACTAATGAGTAAGGAACAAAGGTTATTAAGCTTTATTTAGATATCGTTCGTCTTTCAGAATCGTTTA